>JBGTNF010000228.1:0-3763 GCA_041743205.1 Thermomicrobiales bacterium
CTTCGCGAGGTTGTTCGCAACAACAGGGTCCGCCTTGCCGCAGACGCCGTGCTCTCGGCCGATGGCGGTCAGTTCGGCCCCGACACCCCCTCCCTTACGGTATCGCTCAAGGGGCTCGGCGGGTGCCAGGTCAACCTGCGCACGGCGGGCGCGCCGGTCGTCGACATCGTGCCCACGCCGCTGCACCCGGTCGTGATCGGCGAATGGCTCGTGGACGATTCTAAGCCAACCGTGCTGATCTACGGACACTACGATGTCCAGCCCGAGGAACCGGTCGACCTGTGGGAGACGCCGGCGTTCGAGCCGACGATTCGCGACGGCAAGCTCTACGCGCGCGGCTCGTCGGACATGAAGGGCAACCTGCTGACGGCGATCCAGGGCGTCGAAGCGGTCGCCGCCGCCAACGGCGGATCGCCGCCGATCAACGTCAAGTTCATCTTCGAAGGCGAGGAGGAAATCGGCAGCCCCAACCTCCGCGAGGTGGTCCGGAACAACCGCGACCGCCTGATGGCGGATGCCGTGATCTCGGCCGACGGCGGGCAGTTCGGCTTCGACACGCCCTCGCTGACCGTGGCGCTGAAGGGTCTCGGCGGCTGCCAGGTCAACCTGCGCACCGCCAACACCGATCTCCATTCCGGCATGTTCGGCGCCAAGACGCCGAACGCCGTCCAGGCGATGGTGCAACTCGCCGCCACGTTCCACGACAAGGACGGCCGGATCGCCGTGGACGGGTTCTACGATCCGGTGGTTGATCTCACCGCCGATGAGCGGGCGGAGATCGCCCTCGTCGCCGAAGACGACGACGCCTTGATGGCCACGCTCGGCATCGACTCGCTGTGGGGCGAGCCGGGCTGGACATCGCGCGAGCGGGAGTGGGGCCGGCCGACGCTGGATTTCAACGGGATCTGGGGCGGTTTCCAGGGCGACGGCATCAAGACCGTCACGCCCAGCGAGGCGCATCTCAAGATTACCTGCCGCCTCGTGCCCAACCAGACGCCGGACGGCGTGGTCGACCTGATTCGCGCCCACGTCGAGCGCAACCGGCCACCGGGTTCCACGGTCGAGGTCGTGCGCCTGCCGGGCTCGGCCACGCCGTTCGCGATCGATCGCTCCAACCCGGTGCATCGCGCGGCGGAAGCGGTGCTGACAGAACTCTTCGGCAAGGCGCCGGTCATCACCCGCTCCGGCGGCACGATCCCCGCGACCGGCATCTTCCAGGACGAGCTGGGAATCGACACCGTCAATTACGCCTGGGCCATGCCCGGCAGCGGCGCCCACGCGCCCAACGAGTGGTACCGGGTGGAGGATTACTACCGCGGCCGAATCGGGTACGCCGCGCTCATCGAGCGCCTGGGAGCAGGGATTTCCTGAGCGGCCGTCATCACGGCCATCGACCACGATCGGGCGGTCCGTGCCGGTTTGGGGTTCAGCGGGTAGACTTCCTCCGGTGACGACCACCTTGTGGAGAAACCTTTTGGCCCGGCATCACGTTGTCATGAGCAGGCTGCCCTGCCTGGGCAATCGCTATCGCAGGCTACAGTAGCCAGGCGCCCGTTGCGGGTGGGGACACGCGTTGGACTACATCATCTTTGGAACGGGTTCCAGCGCGACTCTGGTCCTGATCGGCTGGCTGATCCGGGATTGGGGCCCACGGCTACGCGATCGCAAGCCCGCCGAGGACGAAATCCTCAGCGCCAGCGACCTCGTGATCCGCATGGCGTGGGCGAGATTCTGCGCGAGCGGCGGGATGGCGCTCCTGATCTGCGGCGTGCTGATCACGCTGGCCACGCTGGGCGCCGCCTTGCTGGCGCCGACCGACCGCAGCGCCACGATCGCCGTGATCGCCACCTTCGGGTTGACGGCGATCCTGATGCTCATCTGGACCGGGCTCTACCTCCGCCAGTTCGGGACGATGGGTGTCATTCGCCCACGACCGAAGCGGGAGAAGCCAGAAACGACGGTCCCCGCCGTTGGAGAGCCGGTCGATGCCGAAGCGACCGACCCTCCTGACATCGAGTCTGGAGAAACTGCGGCAGGCGTTTCGGTTCCGAATTTCGCCGAAGCGACTGTGTCCCGCGGCGGCCTCCGTCGCTTCTCCTCGTTCTTCCGCAAGGAACCGGTCGAAGGGCCGGTCACCCATGTCGATGAGTGGGACAACGAACCCGAGACGGATCCCGACTGGGCGCCGGAGGTGGTCAAGGCCGATGTCGCAGGCGACGCACCCACGGCGTCACCGACCGACGCCGTGATCGCCGAACTTGCCGGCGACGGCCCAGACGATGGCCCCAACGAGAAGAACCTGCGCCCCGACGACCCGCTGGTCACCTCGGTGCGACGCGAAGCCGATGCCAAATCGGTCGAGCATGTAATCGTTTCCGATGTCGTTGGCGAGGCGCCACGGAACGATCCAAGCGACGAGAGTTCTGATTCCGGCGATGACGCCATCGCATCAACCGACGAAACGCCCGATGACGGAACGTCATCGCCGGAATCGGCGATCGACCAGCTCCGGCGCCGGAGAATGTCGCGCCTGGCCAACCCCGGCGAGCCTGATTGACGCTATCCTGATGTCGAACGTATCTCATCGGTCGTTGGACGCGCGCAGCGCGGGGGAGAAACGTACATGGGCGGATTCATTGGCTGGATCGTTGTCGGTATCGCGGCCGGGTGGCTGGCCGGCGTCATTACGAAAACCGACCGGAGCATTTGGGGAGATCTCGTGCTGGGCCTTGTCGGCGCCCTGCTCGCGGGTTGGGTCACGGATGTCTCGATCGGCGGTGACAGCAGCCTGATCGTCAGCATCGTGGTCGCGGCCATCTTCGCGGCCGGGCTGGTGCTGATCAAGAACATGGTCCTGAACCGCAACAACTGACTGACCCGGAGTACGTCGTTGCGAAGACCGTACGGTGCGAATACCGGTAGTGGCCGCCCTTGTGGCGGCCATTCCGTTGCCGGGAACGAACCGCCGCACCGCACTTCGACTGGCCGCCACATCCAGCGGGGCAGGGCGGCCACTACCAGGCGAACAGTCGGACGCATTCGACACTGCCACCGCTTCAGTGAGACGCTACTGACTGGCCCGCAGCGACCGGGCCAGGGGCGTCGCCCGTTCGGCGAGCCTGAGCACCAGATCGACCGCGATCGAAAGCGCAACGATCGCGATGATGCCGGCCAGCACCATCGAGGGGTAGTCGCGGCCAATGCCCTCGAACAAAATTCGGCCGAGGCCGCCAGCGCTGATCAATCCCCCGAACACGGCGACGCCAATGATCGTCACTAGCGCCGCGCGGATACCGGCAATGACGACCGGCAGGGCCAGCGGAAACCAGACCTGCCGGAACACCTGGGCGTCGGTCATGCCAACGCCGCGGGCGGCTTCCAGGGTGGCGGGCGATACCCCCCGCAACCCGGCGACGATGTTGCGCACGAGGAAGAACTGGGCGTACATCACCAGCACGATCAGGATCGGCCGGTCGCCAATGCCCTGGGAGGGGATGAGGAAGACCATGATCACCAGGCTGGGAATCGTGTAGGCCACGCCGAGCAGGGTCAGGATCGGAAACTGCAACTGCCGGTATCGAACCGCCAGTGCGCCCAGCAGCAACGCGATCGGCAACGCCAGCAGCAGCGCGATCAGCGAGAGCTGCAAGTGCTCCACCGTCCTCTGCCACACCACGTCGCCATTTTCCCGCAGGTAGGTGAGGTCCATCCGGCTAGTCGGCCACTGGCGCGGCGGCGCCGTGCGCAGTCGCGGAGCCGACCG
>JBGTNF010000229.1:0-3485 GCA_041743205.1 Thermomicrobiales bacterium
CGCAAGCGACCAGCGCAGGACCGGCACTGACCTCGGTCACCGCCAGCACGGCGGTTCCCGGCATCTACTCCGTACGCGGCCACGGGTTCTCCCCGGGCGGCGTGGTGGAAATCGCGGCCTACGACCCCTGCAGCATCGACCGGCTTGTGCAGGGCGAGACGGTCGCCACCGATTTCGGCTCGCCACCTGCCGGAGCGCCCGACTCCGCCGCGCAGCACTTGCTGCAAGACGGCCTGGTGGTCTGGTCGTTCACCGTCGAAACCGACGGTCCGCTCACGGTGCGCGCCTACGACGTGGAAACCGATTCCTGGTCCAACGTCATCCTCGTCGATGGTCCCCCAGCGGACCGGGCGGCGTGCGACCGCGATTGCCACCGGTCCCGCGGCATCGAATCGCTTCCGTAACCGAATGACCATGTCTTCGAAAGGACACGCCATGAACACTCGCCGGACGAATCGCCCGCTCACGTACGTCGAACGCTCACTCATCGTCCTGCTGCTTGCCGCGATCGCTCTGACCTTCGCCCTGGCCCACTCGCCAGCGACCATCGCCCAGGACGCGGCGCCCCGGGTGATGGCGGACCAGTTCCTCGACGCCATCGACGGGGACGGGTCCCTGGCGTCGCTGGCGCTGATCAGCCCCAACGCCGTCCTTCACACGCCCGAGGGCGAATTCGCCGGCCGGGCCGGGGTCACCGCATTCGGGACCGAGCTGGAGGCGTCATTCTCCAACCTCGATTTCGCAACCCAATCGGTGGAAGCGGTCGATAACCTCGTGATCATCGAATTCGCGCTGACCGGCACCAACACCGGCGGCTACCACGATGTGGACGCCAACTGCGCCGGGTTCGCGGTTCCGGGCGTCGCCGTCCTGAAGCTCAGCGACGGCGGGGTGGTCGAGCAATGGATCGGCTACGACAGCCACTGGATGGTCAACCAGCTGCTGGCCTACAACCAGTTCGACCCCAACGTCGTCCGGCCCACATGCGCCGCCGAGGTTGGGGCTCCGGTGCAGGCGGCGCCCGCCAACGAGGCGCCGCCATCCTGCCTCGCCGCGAAGGAATGCGAAACGGCCTGGTAATCATCGCGATCGACGGGCTGTGGTGGTCAACCACCACCGCGACCCACCCAACCTCCCAACGACCAATCCTGCGAAAGGACACGCCATGAACGCTCGTCGAACACCTTTCCGCATCGAACGCTCGCTCGTCATCTTCCTGTTCGCCAGCCTGGCCCTGGCCGGCGGACCAGCCGCGGCCGCTCCCCTGGAGGCGCTCGGTCCGGAAGGCGTGGCGTCCCGCATCTTCCTGGAGGTCTTCTCGGACGGCGACCTCGCCGTGGCCCGGGAGCTGGTCTCGGACGCCGCCACGATCCACACGCCGGAAGGCGACTTCACCGGCTCGGCCGGCCTGGGCCAGTATCTGGCGCTCATTCGCGGCCCGTTCCCGGACGCAACGATCGCGATCCAGCGCACGGCCGTGGCGGGCGACACCGTGCACGTCTGGTGGTCGATGACCGGGACCCACCTCGGAGACTACCGGGGCATCCCGGCGACCTGCGGCGCGGTGGCGATCGATGGCGAGTCGTTCCTGCGGCTGGAGAACTATCTCGTCCAGGAACAGACGATTACCTACGACAGCCAGACCGTGCTCGACCAGATCCACGTCTTCAACCTCTTCAACCCGGACGGGCGTCCCGGCTGCGACGACTCCCAACTCCTTCCCGAGCGGGGCGCCCCGGCCTGCACGAAGGCGACCACCTGCGCCATGCCGTACTGAACGGCCCGATTCGCAGCCACGCCGCCCATACGTCCAACGTTCCCGACCTGAAAGGAACCACCATGAACACCCTCAACACCGTTGCACGCAAAGAACCAGCCGTCGGTATCGGAGCCAGCATCACCGCGCTCCTTTACGCCGTGTACGGCATCCTGCAGGCCTCCGGCATCGTGGTGCCCGACGACATGGTCACGCACGTCAATGCCCTGGTCCTGGCGCTCTGCGCGATTCCCGCGGTTTCAGGATTCCTGACGCGCTTCTTCGTGTTCAGCCCGGACACCGCGAACCGCATCGCCAACGGCCAGGGCCCGGACGGGACGCCGTCCACGAATGTCGAGCCGACCCAGGCGGAAACTTCCGAGGCCGGCGCAACCTAACCGTTCACCCATCCCTTCGATTCGTCATTGGTCCGAAGGCCCGCCGGCTTCACCGCCGGCGGGCCTTCGCGTTTGCGCCGGAATGCGACCCTCGTTGGACATCGCGGCGAGGGGTTCCATGAGGCCCGGCGACGTGCTATGCTGACCGTCGAGCCGCCGCCCCTTCCCCCCACAATGAACGGGACCGTATCATCGTGCGCATCACGCCACGCGAATACTGGCGGCTGCTGGCCGTCTATCTCAAACCACAATGGAAACTCGTGGGCCTGCTGGCGCTCCTCCTGCTGACCGCCACCGGCCTGCAGCTCGCCTCGCCGTTGATCCTGCGGCGGTTCATCGACCGCGCCCTCGAAGGCACGCTGCTGCAAACCCTGCTGCTCATCGCCGGACTCTACATCGGCTTCGCGATCCTGCTTCAGGTCATCAAGCTGTTCGAAACCTGGGCCGCCGAGTTCGTGGGCTGGACCGCCACCAACAACCTCCGCGCCGATCTCGCGCTCCACGTCCTGGGGCTCGACCTCTCGTTCCACAACGCCCACACGCCGGGCAACCTGATCGAGCGCGTCGATGGCGACGTCTTCACCCTTGGCAACTTCTTCTCCCGCTTCATCATCAATATCCTCGGCAACCTGCTGCTCCTGATCGGCGTGATCGTGCTGCTGGCGCGGATCGACTGGCGGATCGCGCTCACGGTCGCGACGTTTGCCGGGATCACGATCGCCGTGCTGATGATCTTCGGCAGGTACACGTCCCGGCGGTTCGCCGCCGCCCGCGAGGCGTCCGCCGAACTGATGGGGTTCCTGGAAGAGCGGATCGGCGGCACCGAGGACATCCGCGCCTCCGGGGCCACCGCCTACGCGATGCGCCGCAACCACGAGTACGCCCGCGCCCATTACCAGCGGCACAAGAGCGCGATGATCCTGGGCCAGACCTCATGGTCGACCTCGAACCTGCTGACCGTGATCGGGATGGCGCTCGCGCTCGGGGTCGCGGCCACGCTCTACCGGGACGGCGCGATCACGATCGGGGCGGTGTTCGCGGTCTTCCAGTTCACGCAGGTGCTGGTCCAGCCGGTCGAGGAGCTCTCCCGGCAGTTGCGCGATTTCCAGCAGGCGACCGCCAGCATCGGCCGCATCCGCGAGCTCCAGGCGGTGCAACCCACGATCGCCGACGGCCGCGGGGCGACGCTGCCAGGCGGCCCCCTGGGGGTCGAGTTCGACCGGGTCACCTTCGGGTACGGGCCGGACGAGCCGACCCTGCGCGATGTCTCGTTCCGGATCGAACCGCGCCAGGTGCTGGGCATCGTGGGCCGCACCGGCAGTGGCAAGTCC
>JBGTNF010000230.1:0-5602 GCA_041743205.1 Thermomicrobiales bacterium
GAAGGGACTGGCTCCACGGACTTCTGGGGCATTTCATTCGCGTCGTCACAGTTGGACAGCAGTGCGATGGAGCCGGATGTCCTGGAGCGACGGCTGAAGCTACTCCGGGCGTGCTGGGAGTTCTTCGATGATGTGGCAGCCCGCGTTTCTCCGGAGTTGAAGAAGGGACCTAGAGGCGGTGGTCGCAATCGCGACGAGATCATCAATCACGTCCTGGGCAACGAACGCGACTGGGCGGGCGGGGTGGGAGTTGACTACCCGCCGGGCGTGATTCTCGATCCGGCAAACCGAAGGCAGTATCGCGAGGACCTTGCTAACGCCATTCGGCAGTCCAACGCAGAGGGCCGCAAGGCGAAGTCGTGGGAGCTCTCTTTCCTGTTGCGCCACTCGGCATTCCACACGCTGGACCATGCTTGGGAGATGGAAGACAAGGACCTGTCGAACGAATCCTGAAACCGGCGAGTCGAATCGGGCGCGCCTACGCCATCGTGAGGGCGGCCAGCGTTTGGCGGGCGATCTCCAATTCCTCGTTGGTCGGAACCACCAGCACCGCCACGTCGGACGCATCGGTCGAGATCCGCCAGGCGCCACTAGATGGTTCGCCATTGCGCTGCGCGTCGATCGCTATCCCCAGTCGTTCGAGACCGGTGAGCGTTTTCGCCCGGACTCCGGCGGAGTTCTCGCCCACACCGGCCGTGAAGGCAATCGCATCGACGTGGCCAAGCTGGGCATAGTACGCGCCCACGTAATGACGTAAGCGATGACAGGAGACGTCGAGCGCGAGCCTGGCGCGCCCGTCTCCCTGGGCGGCCGCAGCCTCGATGTCCCGCATGTCGCTGTTGCCGGCCAGGCCAAGCAAGCCGCTCCGCCGATTGAGCAGATCGTCCAGCGCATCGACGTCGAGCCCGGCCCGCCGCTGAAGGTGGATCAGGATCGCCGGGTCGAGGTCCCCGCTTCGTGTCCCCATGACCAGCCCTTCGAGCGGCGTCATGCCCATCGAGGTGTCGATCGAGACGCCGCCCTGGACGGCGCAGGCCGAGGCGCCGTTGCCGATGTGGAGCACGATCGTATTCACTCGGTCCAGCGGCTGGCCCAGGAACGCCGCGGCCTGCTCCGATACGTACTTGTGCGACGTGCCGTGGAACCCGTACCTCCGGATGCCGTGCGTTTCGGCCAATGCGCTTTCGATGGCGTAGGTGAATGCTTCGGGCGGCATGGTGTGATGGAAGGCCGTGTCGAACACGGCGACCTGCGGAACTCGCGGGAAGGCCGCGGTGGCGGCCCTGATCCCCACCAGGTTCGGCGGGTTGTGGAGCGGGGCCAGCGGGCTGAGGTCCTCGATCGCCGCCTCGACGGTGGTGTCGATCACCGTCGGTCCCCGAAAGCGCGCCCCGCCCTGGACCACCCGATGCCCGACGGCCGCGAGTGGAATCGCTCCGAGGTCAGGGCCTCGCGACGCACAGGCGTCGAGCACCGCCTCGAAACCCGCCGTGTGACTGGCGATCACCGCTTCCCGGCGAGACGTGCCGAGAGGCCCGATGTGCGTCGCGAGGCCGGCTGCGCCGCCGATCCGTTCGACGAGGCCCCGGCCAAGCACCGACTCGTCGGCCATGTCCAGGATCTGGTACTTGATCGACGATGATCCGGAGTTCACCACCAGCACGATGCTCATCCGCCTTCGTCCCCCTGGGCCTGGATCACGGTGATCGCCACCGTATTCACGATGTCCTTGACCAGGGCGCCCCGCGACAGGTCGTTGATGGGCTTGCGCAACCCCTGTAGCACCGGGCCGATCGCGACGGCCCCGGCGCTCCGTTGCACCGCCTTATACGTGTTATTGCCGGTGTTGAGGTCGGGAAAGATGAAGACCGTTGCCCGGCCCGCGACCGCCGACCCGGGCATCTTGGTTGCGGCCACCCCGGCATCGGCCGCGGCGTCGTACTGGATCGGGCCCTCCACCAGCAGGTCTGGCCGGCGTTCGCGAAGGAGGGCCGTGGCGGCGCGCACCTTCTCCACGTCATCCCCGGATCCCGACTCGCCCGTCGAATAGGAGAGCATCGCGATCCGGGGTTCGATGCCGAAGCGGATCGCGGTCTGGGCGGACGATACCGCGATGTCGGCCAGCTGTTCTGCCGTGGGGTTGGGGTTGATCGCACAATCCCCGTAGACGAGCACGCGGTCTGCCAGGCACATCAGGAACACGCTGGAAACGAGGGACACGCCGGGCGTCGTCTTGATGATTTCGAACGCCGGCCGGATCGTGTGGGCGGTGGTGTGGGCCGCGCCCGAAACCATCCCATCGGCCAGGCCGAGGTGGACCATCATGGTCCCGAAGTAGGAGACATCGGTGACGATCTCCCGCGCCGTCTCCACGGAGACGCCCTTGTGGGCCCGGAGCTCGGCGTAGGCCCGGGCGAACTGCTCGCGAAGCTCGGGCGCGAACGGGCTCAGGATTCGCGCCTCGGACACGTCGATGCCGAGGCGCACCGCTCGGGCGGTGACCTCGGTTTCGTCGCCGAGAATGGTGAGTTGCGCGGCCTGGCGCTGGAGCAGCGTGCTCGCCGCCCTGAGGATCCGGTCGTCGTCGCCCTCGGGCAGCACGATGTGCTTGCGTTTGCTTTTCGCCCGCTCCAGCAACTGGTACTCGAACATCAGCGGCGTCACGACGCTGGCTCGGTCGACGTCCAGGATCGCCAGCAACCGATCGCCGTCGACGTGGTCGTCGAAGAGCGAGAGCGCCAGGTCGAGCTTGCGTTGCGATTCGGCGGCGAGCCGGCCCCGGGTTCCGCTGACCCGGAGCACCGTTTCGAAGGTGTTGAGACCCGTGGCGACGATCGGCAGGTCCGTCGCGTGCCCGGTGACCAGCCGTTCGACCACCGGCGACATGCCGAAGCCGCCGTTCATGACGATGCCGGCGAGGGCGGGGAAGGAGTCGCTTTCATGGGCCATCAGCACCGCCAGCAGAACTTCCGACCGGTCCCCCGGGACGATCACGGCCGCGCCCTCGACGAGCCGGGTCAGCACGTTCTCCAGCGACATCGCGGAGACGACGACACTCATGACTTCGCGGGAAAGCAGGTCCGGATCTCCTTGCGCCAGGCGCCCATCGAGCGCCTCCATGACGGCGTGCAGCGTTGGCGCGACGAGGACGGCATCTTCCGGGATGGACCACACGGGAACCCGGGCGGCGGGCGCGACGGCCCTGGCGATGGCCGCGGTGATCTCCGCCAGCTGCGTGGGATCCGCTCGGTTGACGATGACTGCGGCCAGCTGGGCATGCTCTCCGGCGACCTCGGGCAGGGTCAGTTCCGCCAGCTGGAACATCTCTTCGACGCCCCGGGCGGCGCCGGAGAAGACCTCGCCCTCGCCGGGAAGGGCCTGGTCGTGACGTCGCCCGCCGAGAACGAGGAGGACCGGCGCCCCGAGGTTGGCCGCGATCCGCGCGTTGTAGCCAAGCTCGGCCGGCGACGAAACGTCGGTGTAATCCGAGCCGAGGATGACGACGATGTCGAATCGCGGCTCGATCGCCTTGAAGCGGCTGACGATCCGGGACAGCGCGGCTTCGGGATCGGCGTGGACATCGTCGTAGGTGACGCCGACGAGTTCAGTAGCGTCGGCTCGCGCATCGAGGAAGCCCAGCAGCAGGTCGAGGATGTAGTCGGGTCCGCTGGTCGAGCGGGCGATGGGCCGGAATATGCCGATCCGCCGGCCAGACCGCTTGAGCGCCTCCAGCAGGCCGAGTGCGATGGTCGATTTGCCCGTGTTCCCTTCGGCCGAGGTGATGTAGATGCGCTGGGTCATTCCCTCTCACCTCAAGTGGACGTTCCGGTTCGATTGCCGGTCTTCCGCGTGCACGGCTTCCTCACGCTCAGTCTAGCGAAAGAACCTTAGGGCAGAGGACGGCGCCGGCGCGATAAGGGTCACACGCCGTGTTCCTGCGCTCCCGCTACAATGCCCCTTGGCAGCATGAGCCGCAGTCGGCACAGGGGAGGAATGGCGGTGACCGGGGTGAGCATCGACGGTGAGGTCGAAGGTACGGAGACGGAGCGGTCGAAGGCCGGGCATCTCGCGGATTACCGGGAGCAGATCGAGGCACAACGCGACGTAGCCCGCGAGAAGCAGGCCGGGCGCGGCAAGCGCAGCGCCTTCGACCGCGTCATCGCCCTGCTCGATGACGGTTCGTTCACCGAGCTCGACCCCTTCGTCCGGCACCGCGCCACGCAGTTCGGGATGGAGCAATCGCAGCCGTTCGGCGATGGCGTCGTCACCGGCTTCGGCGCGATCGACGGCCGCCAGGTCGCCGTCTTCTCGCAGGATTTCTCGGTCTTCGGAGGCTCGCTCGGCGAAGCCTACGCCGAGAAGATGGTCAAGCTCATGGACCTCGCCGAGCGCTACGGATGCCCGATCATCGGCATAAACGATTCGGCCGGGGCCCGGATCCAGGAAGGCGTCGAAGGGCTGGCCGGCTACGGCGAGGTCTTCTTCCGCAACGTTCGCGCCTCGGGCGTGGTGCCCCAGATCTCGATCATCGCCGGGCCGTGCGCCGGCGGTGCCGTCTACTCCCCGGCCATGACCGACTTCATCTTCATGGTCGAAGGCATCGGCCAGATGTTCATCACCGGCCCCGACGTGATCAAGACCGTCACCGGCGAGACGGTGACGATGGAGGCGCTCGGTGGCGCGGAGACCCACGCCGGAACCACCGGCGTCGCCCACTTCACCGCCACCGACGAGGACGATCTCAACGAGCAGGTGCGGCACCTGCTCAGCTACCTGCCCTCGAATAACCTCGACGACGCGCCCTACTTCGAGCCGGACGACGACCCGGCGCGGGAATCGCCAGAACTGGACGAGCTGGTTCCGGAATCGAACGCGCGGCCCTACGACATGCACGACGTGCTGTCGGAAATCCTCGATGACGGCGAGTTCTTCGAGGTCCAGCCCCGGCACGCGGCCAACCTGATCGCCGGCTTCGGCCGGCTCGACGGCCACGCGGTCGGCATCGTCGCCAACCAGCCGAAGGTGCTGGCCGGCACGCTCGACATCGCCGCCAGCATCAAGGGGGCCAGGTTCATCCGCACCTGCGACGCCTACAACATCCCGCTCGTGACCTTCGTCGACGTGCCTGGCTTCCTGCCCGGAACCGACCAGGAGTACAACGGCATCATCCGCCACGGCTCGAAACTGCTCTACGCCTACGCCGAAGCGACCGTGCCGAAGATCACGGTCATCACCCGCAAGGCGTACGGCGGGGCCTACGTGGTGATGTGCTCCAAGCACATCGGGGCCGATTTCAACGTCGCCTGGCCCACCGCCGAGATCGCGGTGATGGGACCGAGCGCGGCGGTGGGGCTCGTCTTCCGGCGCGAGCTGGCGGCGGCCGACGATCCGGCCGCCCGGCGGGACGAGCTGGTCGAGCAGTACGAGGAACTCTTCGCCAGCCCCTACCAGGCCGCCTCGCGCGGCTACATCGACGATGTAATTTCGCCGCGCTCGACACGGCCCTGGCTGATCAAATCCCTCGCCCTGGCGCGCACCAAGCGCGTCGCCGCGCCGCGCCGCAAGCACGGGAACATCCCGTTGTGAGCGAGCCGCTGCTGCC
>JBGTNF010000231.1:0-6094 GCA_041743205.1 Thermomicrobiales bacterium
GCTGGCGGAGGCGCAGGACGACATCACGATCGACGGGGATCCGGTCCTGAGCCTATTCTCGGTCGACGATGTCGAAGACGCGGCGTAGGGATCGTCTACCGGAGCGGGTCTAGACCCATCGCACGTTCGGCGGCCTGGCGATAGGGCAGAAGCGGTCGGGGCAGGATCGAGCGGATAGGCCCGGGATCGCCGCTCATGTCAGCGTGAATGCTATCCAACAGCCCTCTGAACGATCCTTTCGGCATCTTGCCGGCGCGTTCGACGACGGGCGCCAGCACGCGCAAAGGCCCCAGCGGGATCGGCAATTTGATGGGATGCCGCCGACCCAGGATCTCTGGCCCAACGTCGATCATTTGACTGTTTGTCAGGACGTCATCATTACCCACGTCGTAGCGATGCCCATACGCACGTGGATCGTCGAGCACGCCTACGAGGTAGGCGATCAGGTCATCGATGCCGATGGTCCGCATTTTCTGTCGGCCGCCGAGAAAAACGGCGACCGGTTTTCTAGATTGGCTCGCCATCGTGTCGAAGCCACGCCCACCGGCACCAACGATCATACCCGGCCGGATGACCGTCACATCGAGGCCGCTCCTGAGCAGGGCCTGCTCCGCGTTGCCGCGCTCGCGCAGCCATTCGCTGGATGCATCCACCGCGGTCCCGAGCGATGTGACATAGATGAGGCGCCGCACTCCCTGCGCCTGGCAGGCCGTGACGATGTTCTCCAACCCGTTCGACTCGACCGACATGAAGCGCTGGCCCGCCGTGCTTGCCGGTTGAGGAGACAACGTGTGGATCGCGATGTAGACCGCTTGCACCGCGTCCAACGCCCGCTGCACCGACGAGAGGTCGGAGATGTCGCCTTGCACGATCTCGCAGCCGGCGGACTGATCCTGCAGCCGAGCTGGATCCCGCACCAGACCGCGGACCGCGTGGCCTTCGGCACCCAAGCCCCGGATCAAGTTCCGGCCCACAAAGCCCGCGGCCCCGATAGCCAGTATCTTTGCCACGTGTTCTTCGACTCCTCTCGTTCCCGACCAATGCACCGCCAAAATGACGACACGTCGTGTCATGACATTCTCGTTGACGACATGGCGTGTCGTCAAGTAGGATGCATCGATGGGAAGATGGAAGCCGGGCGCCCGCGAGCGGTTGGAGCGCGCAGCCCTCGAGTTGTTCGTCGAGGTGGGTTTTGCCGAGACGACCGTCCCGCACATTACGGCGCGTGCCGGTCTTACGACCCGCACATTCTTTCGTCACTTCGCCGACAAGCGGGAAGTGCTCTTCGCGCGCGACGAGGAAATCCCCGCGCTGATCGCGCGACTCATGGCCGATGCCCCGGCGTCGTTTGGCCCGATGCTGGTGATCGCCCAGGGACTCGAAACCGTTGCGGCCACCAGGTTCGAAGGCCAGCTCGCGTACCTGCGGACACGCCGTGGCATCATCGAGGCGGACGAAGGACTTCGCGAGCGCGAACTGCGAAAATTGTCGGTGCTGGCCGAGGCGATCAGGCAAGGTTTCCGGGACCGTGGCCTTGACGAGCTGAGCGCGGTGCTCGCCGCTCAGCTTGCCGTGACCGTATTCACCGTTACGCTCAGCCGATGGCTCGACCAGAACGGCGAGCGCCCCCTTTCCGAACTCGTCCACGAGACGCTTCGCGCGCTCGGATCAATCACCGCAGATCCCGCCGAGCAACCGCATCTCGCGTAGCCCTGCGTTCTGACCAGTCACAATCCGGCGGCACCCTTCCAGAACCGTGGAACCGAGCCCAAACTGGACGCGATGCTTCCCCGCCTCGGATGGCACATCAGCCCCGATGCGGCACTCACGGTTGTCGAAGCGCTCGGCGCGAAAACGGAGCGGCTCCATCCATCGCTGGAAGCGCTTGGGGTTCCGGCTCCCCCTGAACTGGTCGTGGAGATTGCACCCCTGGCGAATCTTGCCAGGCGGGCGATCCGGGAAGGGCCAGCGTCGAACCGACGAATTTTCCGCTAGGCCAAACTGATACGTCCCTGCGCGCCAGCGGATCGGCAAGGCGACGAATCTGCTTCACTTAATGCCTGCGGTCAGCCAGGTGACATCGCATCCAGCGAGGAAGCCGATGATGATTCTCGGACTTCACCGTTGCCCACACGCTCGAACTGGGGAATCCAGGGGGCGTCCAAGAACAGACGCCACCTGGATTTCCCTATGCACTACGCTCCAAATTTCACGAGACGCTGTTGCTGGAACTCACTCGCCAGACAATCCATCAGCACCTCATCGACCGCAGTCGATCCCAAACGATGGGATTCACGACGGTGGCCAATTTCCCTGAATCCGGCCCGGCGGTACACGCGATACGCCCGTTCGTTGAACGCCAGCACGGTCAGCGAGATGGAATGAAGCCCCAGCAACCGGAATCCGTACTCGAGAACCAACTCCGTCGTTTCGGTTCCATACCCTTTGCCCCAACAATCCTTCTCTCCGATAAGGAGGCCAAACCGGGCCGTCAGGTGACGAGGATCGATATCGTCGAGGGTGGTGTAACCGATCGGCCTGTTGGTCGTTCGTTCGAAAATCGTAAAGTCGATGATTCGAGGATCACCTGCGGCAATTCGTTCGAACCATGCTTCACGCGCCAGTCGCGTTCGCGGGATGAACGGAGAGCCAAAGGTTCGCGCAATCTCGAAATCGTTCCCCCAGCGTACATACGCATCGAGGTGATCTCGATCGAATGGACCCAAGGCCACGAGTTGGCCCTCAAAATTGAGGAGGGGAGATGCAACCGCCTGTGTTGGTTCGATCGACTCGTTTGTCATGATTCACCCACACCAAGCGAGCCTGGCCGAACCTGGCTACGCATTGGATAAGACGCGACGAAGCGGGCACCGGGAAGGAACCGTCTTCGATGCATCGCATTGCGGGCAGCATTCGAACGAAAATGGGTGGGCTTCTTGAGCGTTGCCGATTATCTCGGCAGGAAAGAAGGAGACACCCGAGTCCAGGCGCGAATGCCGCTGTAGTCAGACATTGCACACCCCCTTCCATTTGCCATCCGTTTGGAATGGCCCCACGCTAGACAGGAGCGATCCGCACCTGATGCGGCAGATCGTTGGCAACAGTCTGCGACTGCAGGCACGAACGGTCAACCTTCGGATCGAACGAGGCTTTGACCTGCTTGCGATGAACACATTGAACGCGTTGGCACTCCTTACCGGTACGCCGATTCTCGTTGGCGCGGCGGTGCTGGACGCTGTTGCGGCGATGCCGGAACGGACGCGAGAGGTCGAGCCAGAGACATATGAGGGGCCGGGCGAGATGGTCGCAAGCTTGATGGGTAGTCTTCCGCCATCCCAACCCCGGTAGTTGGCCCAATGGACAGTCACCGAAGCCCTATTCCCTCCGCCGCGCGGCGACGCGGTCTTTCACGGCGGGGGCAACTTCGCCGATGAAGGTCTGGAGCGTCCGCTGGTCCGGTTCCGCCCCCAGCACGAAGGTCGAGAACCCGAGGTCCAGCGCGAAGTGGGTCAGCACCTCGACCCAGTGCTCCGGCGGACCGACGATCTCGCGGTCGATGTCATCGGCCTTCGTGTTGGTCGGCGCGAACGTGCCGGTGACGTTGTAAATCCGGCGGATGGCGGTGGGCTCACGCCCGGCATCGACCGCTGCGCGGTCGATGATCGCGTTGCGCTCGATCGTCTCGATCGGCGGCACGTACGACATCGACGGGATCCAGCCGTCGGCGACCCGGCCGGTGAGGCCCAGCGCTTTCGGGCCCAGCACGCCGAGCCAGATGCCAATCTCGTGGGCCGGGGTTGGCCCGGCGTGGGCTCCCGCAAGCGGATAGTGTTCGCCGCCGAAGCTCATGCCGCGCTGGCCACTCCACATCCCGCGAATCACGATCACTGCCTCTTCCAGCGCATCCAGCGCCGCTTTTGGCCTGCGCACCGGACCACCGAGACTGCGGATCGCATCCCAGAAGGCGCCCGCGCCGAGCCCAAGCTCGAACCTGCCCCCGCTCAACTGGTCGAGCGTGGCCGCGGTTTTGGCCAGCACCACCGGGTGGCGCAGCGGCAGGTTGGCGACATCCTGGAACAGGCGCACGCGCTCGGTTTGCCCGAGGATGAAGGCGGCGAGCGCGACTGCGTCGAAGTGCGCCGGCTGGTAGGGATGATCCTGGATCCCGATCAGGTCGTAGCCGAGGGCGTCGACGCGTTGGGCGATGTCGAGGGTGCGCTTGGGCTCGCGGCTGCCGGGATCGAGGAAATAGCCGAATTCGAGGGTATGTCCGTAATCGGTCATGGTGTTCCTTGCAACGTCCGGGCGCATTGCCCATGTGGACGACTCACTGTCGCCATGATATATTCATGCACATACATATGCAAGACATGGGCAGCCAAGTCTGTCCCGGACGAAGGACCTGTCCATGAGCGCATCATCTTCCGGCATCACCGTCGAATGGCCAGGCGAACATCTGGTCCGTGAACTCAGGTGGGTCCACGACCTGCTGCGCAAAGACCTGGCGCGCCTGCGCATCCTCGGCGACCGGGTCGCGGCCAACGCCACCCCAGAATCGATCCGGGCCGAGATCAGGGAATTGCAGACCACGAGTCCCTTGTGGAAACTTCGGGTCAACTGCCTCGCCTATTGCCGGTTCACGCACCTGCATCACACCCACGAAGACGTGTCGCTCTTTCCTGCGTTGCGGGCGTTCGATCCGGCGCTGGAATCGGTGGTCGATCGCCTGGAGGCCGATCACCGCCTCGTTTCGGATATCCTCGACCAAATCGAGGCCGGCGCCGGCAGGCTGACCGGGGACGACACGCCGGTCACCCGTCGCCAGATCATGGATTCCCTGGCGGCGCTGGCCCAGCACCTGCTCGCCCACCTCGACTACGAGGAAGACGCGATCTCGCCAGCCCTGCGGCAGTGGCCGAGCTGGCCGCACCTGCGTTCCTGATGGATTCGATCCCATGACCACGCCCCCCACATCGCGGAACCTGCCAGCCGAGGGCCAACCCGGGATCGACGCACGCGAATGCGCCGAGGCGTGGACAATGCTGCGGTCGATCTACACCCGGATCAACGGGCGGCTGGAAGACGCCTTCGCGCGCCAGGTCGGGATCACGATGCACGAGTTCGACGTGCTGCTCTGCGTGAGCGGCGCGGAAATGGGTCAGGTGCGGCTGGGCGACTTGCAGGCGGTCACGCCCCTGAGCCAACCCGCCTTGAGCCGGCTGGTGGCCCGGCTCGAGAGGCAGGGATTGCTTTGTCGGCAGGAAACGGCGGCCGACCGCCGGGTGGTGCTGCTGGCGACCACCGAGGCGGGACGCGACGTGCTCGAACGGGGCGTCCGGCTTCACGCCGGGATTATCCACGCGATGCTCGGCCAACGAATGAATGACGACGAGCAGCGACGCCTCGTTCAAACGCTCTCCCGGTTGAACAGCGCCGAACCGGCAACGGATTAAAGGGTGTCTGGAAAGGGGTCATCGGGCCAACCGGACGGTCATCAGTCGCGTCATCGCGAGATAGATCCAGGCCTCTTCCGTCGCCGTCAGCACCTCGTCATCCTTGCTCAACCGGCGGTGCCGCCCCAGCCAGGCGAAGGTCCGCTCGACCACCCAGCGCCGGGGCAGGACCTGGAAGCCAACCGGCATCTCTGGTGGAACCTGGTCCGGCCCGACCCAGACCCGCTTGGGCGCCTGGCGCACAACCGTCACCGCCCAGCCCAGCGTGCCGGTGATCCAGGCCGCGCAGGAGCCCTGGTAGGCGGGCATCGCCAGCCGGGGAAAGCGCTCCCCAAGTTCGGCAAGCACCAGGTTCGCGCCGTCCCGGTCCTGAACGTTGGCCGGATGAACGTGGACCGTGAGCAGCAGGCCGATCGTGTCGATCAGGATGTGGCGCTTGCGCCCATTCACCTTCTTGCCGGCGTCGTCGCCGCGAGGCCCCCTTTGTCCGTGGTCTTCACCGACTGGCGGTCGAGGATCGCCGCCCTTGGCTGAGCCTGCCGCCCGGCCTTCACCCGCACCCGTTCGCGCAGGGCAGTGGTGAGCCGCTCCCAGCTCCCGTCGTCGCGCCAGACCCGGAAAGCGTGATAGACGGTTTGCCA
>JBGTNF010000232.1:0-33130 GCA_041743205.1 Thermomicrobiales bacterium
CGAACCATGGTCGTCAGGGTGCGGCGGTCGTCACGGGACAGGCGGACGATATGCTGCTTGCGGGGCATCGGGCGGTCCTTTCCTGGGCGGGAGCGATGGTGAATGCGCGTCATGACAGGACACAACGACGGAGACGGACTACTGAGTGAACTGTCTACGCCGTTCTGTCCAGTCGCCACGTATTTCAAGGTCGTCACACCCTGAGTAGTCTGGCCGCCGAACCATGACTTCTCCCCAAACCGTCATTCCGAACTTGCGAGGCAGCGACGCGCAGCGGAGCGATACCCCCCGCCGAAGGCGGTATTGTTGGTCGGCCAAGTACGTACCGGCTTCGCCGGGGGATCCCTCGTTCCTCGGGATGACGGTGAGAGAGGTGTTCGACATGGGACAGAACGATGGGGACAAACTAATGAGCTCCAGCGAAGCATCCGGCGGCGCAGCCGACGATTGGTGCAGGAGAAAACAGGCCCGCCTCCGGCGGATGCGCTTCGCGCGGAGACCCTTCGCTGGCGCTCAGGGTGACGGTCAAAGAATGTGCTTGAACAGGACCGTACAATGTGCACACACCATCAGTTCAGATTGGCGCCCTTTCGACCCAATCCGGCATCTGGAGCCGGCCATCCCGGACGGCAAAAGCGGCGATGTCGCGACGAAACGTCCGGACCAGAACGCGTGGTGCGGCAATTGAACCGGCTGGAGCGATCACATCGATCGTCTCCCGCGTGTTGGTGGCGACGGCAATGCCAGGGAGAACGCGCCACAGCGCCGCGATGTCGCCCAGGGGCGCAACCGCCATCGTCGAGTCAGGGTTAGCGTGCGCCGAAATCGTGGCAATCGAAGGTCCGAAAACGACCTTCACGTCACCGGCAGTCGCGTGGGCGATCCAGTCTCGGGTGACGGTTTCGCCTCGCCGCCACTCCGCCACAGGCAACGGTTCGATCGTCAGCTTGAAAGCCCCGACATGCAGGGTGTTTGGGTCGTCGAGCCAGCGATACCGTGTGGATCCCGCCCCACCCCCTGACGACCCGGTCTCGATCAGTGTTGAGACGGACCGCCGCTCTCGAAAGGCCGATGACAGCAACTGCAATACGTCGGCGTTGCCGACAACGCTATCGATGTGCTGCCTGAGCAGGCCACAGAGCAGGTCGATTTCCGGTTCCGGACTGGACTCGAACTCACCCAGGAGCATGAGCACGCGGTTGGTTCCGTGTTCGAGCAACACCACCTGCCATTCGTCACTCCCCAGCACGAAGAGCTGCGGATGGCGGCCGCGAGCCAGGACGGTCAGGCCGGTCGTCCAGATCGCCCCGCTCAACGCGCCGCCGCCGATCAGGGTCGCCAGCCGCCGTCGGGACACATGCATCACCGGCGTCGCGGCGCCTGGTCTGGCGGGCATTTCAGGCACGGTCCTGTACAGCGGGAGGCATCGATCTGGTCCTCGTCCGGATGACGCAAAACGCGTCGAATCGCCGATTCGTGGTCAGCACGCGTTCGAGCACGGCGCAGGACGTGTCGCCAATGACATAATGCGCCGGACCCGCGCCGCTCAAACCGAATCGATCGACGCCGTGTTCTGGAAGAGTGTCGAGCACATTTTGCGACTCTGGAACCAGGCGGGCAAGGGGCTGGCTGAATGCATTCGCCAGTGAGGTCAACGTCGGCAGGTCGCCTCGCTCCACAGCACCACGCCCGCGCTCGGTACGGGCGCCGTCCGTCAGGTCCGCTGACCCAATCAGTGAGTAGAGAGTTTGCGTTTTGCGGGCGATGGTTGCCGGAGGAAGCAGCAGCGTGACCGGGGCAGCGATACCCGGCAGCGGCGCGAGATCGGTTCCGCGCCCGCTGACGAAGGCCGACGCCGAGCCAAGGAAGAATGGGATATCGCTACCAAGCGTTGCCGCCAAGCCGGCCAACTCGCTTGGTGACAGGGGCATGCCGGCCAGCTCGTTGGCGGCGAGCAGCGCGGCCGCGGCGTCCGAGCTGGCGCCCCCGAGGCCAGCCGCCGCGGGAATGCGCTTGTCGACCGTCCCGCCCATCGATGGGCTGGACGGAACTGCCCTGTGGAAGGCGCCGAGCGCCCGGGCGATCAGGTTGGCTTCGGCCGGAATACCGGGCAGCTCCTGACCGCAACCGCCGTTGCCAAACGTGACCCTGACCGTATCGGCGAGGGCGAGCATGACCAGGATGGATCGGATTTCGTGAAACCCGTCCGGTCGCTTCCCGAGGATTTCCAGACCAAGGTTGATCTTGGCTGGCGCCTCGATCGTCACGGACCTGATGCGGTTCATGGGTCTGACACTCTCGACAGCGCGATCCAGCTTTCGAGCGGGACCGCCTGCGGCCGGAGCGCCGGGTCGATCCCCGCCCGTTCGAGCAAGGATTCCGCCTCTGCCTTCGTGATCTCCAAACCCTGAGAAAGGCCGTTCGAGATCGTCTTGCGCTTGCGCTGGAACGCCATCGTCGCCTGCTGGAACATCGTCTCGATCTCGATCGGGCTCGCCAGCGGCGTTTTCCGCAGCACCAGCCGGACCACGGCCGATTCGACCTTCGGCGGAGGCAGGAAACTCTCCGCCGGCACGACGAAGGCCAGCGTCGGTTCGGCGTAGAGCTGGGTCGCCAGGGCAAGCAGCGAGAGGTTCGGCGCCGTGGCGATCATGCGCTCGGCGACCTCACGCTGCACCATGACCGTCATCGTGGCCGGTGGCCGCGCCAATTCCAGGAATTTCCGGATGATTACCGTTCCTGTGCTGTACGGAAGGTTGGCCACGACGTGGTAGACGCCACCACCCACGAGTGGCTCGATTTCGACGTGGCGGGCGTCCCGCTCGATCAGCGTCAGTCGATCGACGTCGGCCAAATCCCGTTCGAGGAATCGAGCAAGCTCGCGGTCCAGCTCGATCGCGACGACGTCTGCGCCGCGCCCCAGCAGTTCGCGCGTGAGGATGCCGAGGCCGGGGCCGATTTCCACGACCTGATCGCCTGCCTCGACGGCTGCAACGTCCACGATCCGGCGAACCACCCCGGGCTCGACCAGGAAATTCTGGCCCATCGACCGGGTGGGCTGAATGTTACGGGAGCGGAGCACGCCCTGCCATTGATCTCGGGTGCGTTGGAGCGGGGTTGTCGATGAAGGCACGGGTTGGGCCGATCCGCGAACGCAACCGGTCGGAATGCCGTACAGGCGGGTCCGACCGGACTACACTTTGGTCATTGACTCGTGCCGCGCAACACTCCTGTGTCGATGCGGCGCCTACGCATTATACGGAGAAGTACGCCGTGACCTACCATCGCGAATCCGCGGCTTCCCGCGACGCGGGCATTACCTACCACCTCGTTCCGGCGCCCGTTTGGGAGGCTGGCAAGTCCGGGGAGTGGTATACGCCGGAGGCGTACGCAGCCGATGGCTTCATCCACTGCACAAACGGACTCAACCAGCTCGTGACGGTCGCCAACATGTTCTACGTTTCCGACGCACGGGAATTCCGGGCGCTCGTTCTGGACACCGGCAAGATCGAATCCGAGCTGCGTTACGATGACGACGCCGAAACGTTTCCGCATATCTACGGTCCGTTGAACACCTCCGCCGTGGTCGACGAACTGACGGTCAAGCGTGCGGAGGACGGTTCGTTCCTTTCGATCAAGCGATGACGCCCAAGGTTCTATGCACGCGTGTTTGACCGAATCGGACGGTTTTCCAGCGCCCACCGGTGGTGGGTTATCGCCGCCTGGGCCACGCTCGTCCTCGCAGCCTTGCCGATCCTGCCATCGATCGAGGAGCCCCTCAAGGTCGGGGGTTTCAGTTCCGATCGCGCGGAAGGCGCCCAAACCACGGCTCTCCTGGAACGTGAGCTCGACTATAGTCCGTCCTCGCTCGTGCTCATCTTTTCGAGCGACACGCTCGGCGCCGCGTCGACCGAATTCCAGGACCAGGTCGCCGGCTCGATTGACAGGATGCGGCGCCTGCCGTTCGTCGAGGACGTGATCCTCCCTTCGCTCGACGAATCCCTGGTCGCCCCTACCGGCGATGTGGCCTACGCGATCATCGGGCTGACCTTGCCGCCGGAAGAAGCCCAACGCTACGTGGCCGAAGCCGAAGCGGCGATCCTGCCGCAGCCGGACCTGGACATCATCGTCGCCGGGGCGCCGGCCTTCTACGCCGATATCGAAACCGCCAGCCAGCGCGATCTCCGGCGCGCCGAATTCATCGCCCTGCCGTTCGCGCTGGTCGCCCTGCTCCTCGTCTTCGGCACG
Organism: Thermomicrobiales bacterium; assembly: GCA_041743205.1. Classification (GTDB taxonomy): domain Bacteria; phylum Chloroflexota; class Chloroflexia; order Thermomicrobiales; family UBA6265; genus JACCYX01. The sequence continues at coordinate 4,249 of JBGTNF010000232.1, forward strand.
GTGGTGGCCGCCCTGGTGCCGCTGATCGTCGGCTGCGTCGGCGTCGGCGTGGTCCTGCTCTCGATCTACTGGGTGGCGCACGTCACGGACATCAGCATCTTCGCCCTCAACCTGGCGACGATGCTGGGGCTCGGCCTGGCGGTCGACTACAGCCTCTTCGTCACCAGTCGCTACCGGGAAGAACTGGCGAAGAACAGTGGCGACGTCGCCGCCGCCGTGACGGTTGCGGCCAAACGCGCCGGTCGGGCGGTCTTCTTCTCGGGCCTGACCGTGTTGATCGGGCTGGCCGGACTCGCCCTCTTCCCATTGATGTTCCTGCGCTCGATCGGCATCGCCGGGGTGATCGTCGTCGCCGTGTCGACCCTGGCGGCGCTCACCCTCTTGCCCGCGGTTCTGAGCGTTATCGGCAACCGCATCGAACGGCTCCCGATCGGGCCCCTGGCGCGGCGCTCACGCCAGGGTGAATCCGAATCCGGTTTCTGGAGCCGCCTGGCCACGATCGTGATGAAACGGCCGGTCATCGTTGCCGCGCTCACGGTCGGCGTGCTGCTCGTGTTTGGCTGGCCGTTCGCGCACGCCAACATCTCCTCGCCAGACGCCACGATCCTGCCCCAGGACTTGCCCAGCCGCCAAGGCTACGACATCCTGGCGGAGCAATACAGCGGTGGCGAAATCTCGCCGTTCGTGATCGTCTTCGAGAGTGCCGACGGCAACATGACCGACCCCGCCAACCTCGCGGCCATCGAACAGCTGGGGGCCCGGCTCGAGGCGGATCCGCGCATCGACCGGATCCAGAGCGCGCTCACGATCCCCGGCGTGGCCGGCGACTTCAACCTCAACCCGGCCGCCCGGATCGCGGCGCGCCAGGCGCTGGAAGCGGCCGGGACCGACACCCAGCTGGGCCGGTTCATCAGCGACAACGTCGCCGTGCTCTTCGCCTACCCGGTCGAACCGGCCAACGATCCGCAGAACCAGGACCTCCTGGCGCAGCTCCGCAGCATCACCCCCCCGGCGGGCCTGGAGATCTCCGTCGGAGGCGGTACCGCCGAGATCGTCGATGTCGTCGACACCATCTACCGGGACTTTCCGCTCGTGGCGGCCGTCGTCGTGCTCAGCACCTACCTGATCCTGCTGACCCTCTTCCGCTCGGTCTTCCTGCCAATCAAGGCAATCCTCATGAATGCCTTGTCGATCCTGGCTTCCTACGGCGCCCTGGTCTGGATTTTCCAGGACGGCAACCTCTCCGGCCTGCTTGGATTCACCCCGCAGGGGTTCGTCGAGGCGTCGCTCCCGGTCATCATGTTCTGCGTCCTGTTCGGGTTGAGCATGGATTACGAGGTCTTCCTGCTTAGCCGCATTCAGGAAGAGTGGGAGCGCACCGGCGACAACGACCGGGCGGTGGCGGTCGGCCTCCAGCGCAGTGGCCAGATCATCACCAGCGCCGCCCTCATCGTCGTCGTGGTTACGGCGTCGTTCGTGTCGGCCGACGTGGTGCTCGTCAAGGCGCTGGGGCTCGGGATCGCGTTGGCGGTAACGCTCGACGCCACGATCGTGCGCGCGCTGCTGGTGCCCGCGACGATGAAATTGCTCGGTCGCTGGAACTGGTGGGCGCCGGACTGGCTCGATCGGGTCCTGCCACGTTCGCGGCCGCTCGATCACTAGCTTGGTCAGGGCCGGACGGCGGTAGTGCCTGGGGTACACTGTTGCGTCGGCTGTTTCGACTGATTGCTGAATCCGCGATACCGGAGCCCGATTGGCGTCGTCAGTTCTCATTCCGGTCCACGCCAATCTGGCCCCTGGTCTTGCCCAACGCCCCATTCGATCGCCGGCCCGCTCGATGAATCTCGCATCACAAACAGCGCCTCACGGTTGCGAACGTGGAACCGGCGATGCAGCCGGAAGTCCGCCTGACGAATGCCCGGCTTGTCCCGGGCCGGGCATTGACCTCATCGTGACCGATCCTGAATGGCGCGGGAGTTATATGGTTTGGCGATAGACCAGGTGTTTACCGGCGCCCGGATCGGAGTGTCCCGATTCGGTTGGCGGTGGCTGAGTTTGGCAGTGTCACCGATGGAAGATCGAGAACAACCCAACACCTTCGTCTGGAAACAGGGCAAGGCCCTGGTCACCGTGAGCAAGGCGGGCGATTCCTGGCAGGTTTCGTGCCTGACCCAGGGCCGCCTCATGGGGCCTCGGCTCACGGTGTACGAGGCGGTCCATCGGCAGGCCAAGTTCGCCGCCTGGGACGTCATGGCCAAGGTGATCTCCGTGTCCCACGACGAGGAAGAAGGGGTGGAGGTGGCCGTTCGGGCGGCGCAGTGGATGCGCCGGGCGGACGCCACGAACGGCGTCACGCGTCGTGCCTGAACTGCCGGAAGTCGAAACGGCCCGGCGCCACATCGAGCGCGAGCTGGTCGGCAAACGGCTCGTCACGGTCGAGAACCGCCTTCCCAAGCTCCTGCGGCATTCGCCCCTGGCGGACCTGACGTTGCTCGAAGGGTCCACGCTGGCGGCGGTCGGCCGCCGTGCCAAGGTGCTCGACCTGGCGTTCGACAATGAACTGTCGCTCCTGATCCATCTCAAGCTCTCCGGGCAAATCTCGATCCATCCTTCGGTTGGGGATCGATCCGGCGCCGACCATCCCGTGCCCAAACCGGAGGGCGAGTTCCCCCACTCCGCCACGCACGTCACGGTCCGTTTCGATGACGGCACGATTGCCTACTACAGCGACGTGCGGCAGTTTGGCTGGTTGCGATTGATGCCGACGGACGATGTCGAGTCGGCAGTGGCGGCCTTCGGGTTCGGACCGGAAGGGACGGGCGACCTCGACGCCAAAGCGTTAGGCGCCGTGTTCGCCCGGCGCGGCATCCCGGTCAAGACGCTCCTCCTGGACCAGACGTTCATCGCCGGCCTGGGCAACATCTACGTCGATGAGGTGCTGTTTCGATCCGGTGTCCACCCCTCGCGCCCGGCCAACGCGCTCAAGCCCAAACAGGTGCGGACGATTCTCGAGTACGTCCCCAGGGTGCTGGCTGACGGCATTGCGATCGGTGGAGCCAAGATCTACAACCACAAAGCCGTCCCGATCAACGAATTCCCGGCGGTGCATTGCCGCCTGGGTGAGCCGTGCTTCCGATGCGGAACGACCATCGAGAAGACGCGGGTGGGAGCTCGTGGCACTTACTTTTGCCCCCGGTGCCAGCCGGTCCCACGACTCCGACGAGTCAAGGCGGCTACGGAGACATCGTAGATTCCGCGTCAGCCTCTCTTTGTCATTCCGAGCTTGCTCGGAATGACAAAGAGAGGCTGGAAAACGCGACGCGGGCCCCGATCTGGTACTACGGCCGGAAGTCCGACTCCGGCGTAATGGTCCAGACGAAGCCGGCGATGAGCCGCGCCGCGTCGGTGAGATCGGTCAGGCTGATCACCTCGTTCGGGCTGTGCATGTACCGGTTCGGGATCGACACCAGGCCTGGCGCGACCCCCGCCCCGGATCGAAGCATGGCGTCAGCATCGGTGCCGCTGGACCGGCCCGCGGACTGGATCGGCGTCGTGATCCCCAGGCGTTCCGCCGCCTCGCGCAGCCCGGTAAACACGCGCGGGTTGATCGACGACCCTCGCGTCAGCACGGGGCCGCCGCCGAGTTTCACGTCATTGTCCGTCTTCTTTGCCGAGCCGGGGTAGTCGGTGGCGTGGGTGACGTCGATCGCGATGCCGACCATGGGCTTCACCCGGAACGACAGGTGCAGTGCCCCCGACATGTTGATTTCCTCCTGGGTGGCGGCAACGGCAACGACGGAGACCGCTGGCCGGTCGTCGACGAGGAGACGAAGGGCTTCGAGCGCAACGAAGGCCCCGACCCGGTTGTCGATGCTCCGCGAGACCCACAGGTCGTCGGTCAGCTCCAGGGCGTCCACATCGAGCACGATCGGGTCCCCGATCTGGACGCGTTCCAACGCTACCGCCTTGTTGGCGGCGCCGATATCGACCCACAGCTCGCTAATTTCGGTGACCTTCTGGCGGTCGGCGGGCTTGAGCAGATGCGCCGCCTTTTTGCCGACGACTCCCCGTACCGGCCCGCCATCGGACGCGATCACGACGCGCTGGCCAACCACGACCTGGTCGTCCCATCCTCCTATCTTGTCGAACCAGATGAACCCCTCGTCGTCGACGTAGGTGATCAGGAAGCCGATCTCGTCGATGTGGCCCTCGATGACCACGGACGGCCCCGATGGTTCGCCGAGCCAGGCATACGAGTTCCCGAGCACGTCCCAATCGACGAGGTCGGCGAAGCCGCCTGCCTCTTCGCGCCAGACGCGAGCCGGCGCCTGTTCGAATCCCGAAGGTCCGGGGGTGGCGAGCAGTTTCTTGAGGAAATCTTTCCGGGTCTGTTCCATATGGGTCCCTGTCTCCTGGCGAATTCTCGTCTGGCACAATGTCGGCGCAAGCGTACCATCGCTTTCGGCAGGAGGTTGACATTGCGCCGGGAGTCGCGTATCGTCCGCATCAGTTGAATACATCCAACAGCGATGATCGGAACGAGTAGACATCGTCCACGCGGATCGAAGCGAGCCAGAAGCGGTGAGAGCCTGGCGTGAAGCGGATGTCGAATGGATCCGGGAGTTGTGCCCCGAAAGGCGCCTCGCGTCGAGTAGACGGCATCGGTGTCTCCGCCGTTATCCGGAGCCTCGTATCGGAATCGCGCAAGCGTCTCCCGTACGGTTTGAGTGGGCAATGCGCGTCATTGCCAAAGAGGGTGGCACCGCGGAACGGCTTCGAGCCTCCGTCCCTTTGTGGATGGAGGTTTTTCGTTGCCGTTTTTTCGTTGTCATCGCATGGAAAGAGATGTCCTCATGGTTGCACAATCGGCTCCTGCCCGCGCCCGGCGGGATCACGGCATCGTCCCGACGCTCGACGACCTGCGTTCCCGGCTGCATACCCTGGCCGACCGGACGCGAACCGTCCCGATCTATCGGGAAATCCTCGCCGACCTGGAGACGCCGGTTTCGGCCTACCTCAAGATCAGCGATGGCCTGACCAAACCCGGCTTCATCCTCGAATCGGTCGAGGGCGGAATTCGGATTGCCCGCTACTCCTTCATTGGCGCCGACCTGGTGTCGACCCTGACGTTGCGGGGCGGCGTCGTGTCCCACGCCAGTGCTGAAGGCGTAACTGAAACGCGCTACGACGACCCGCTGGCTGCGCTCGGCGAGGCGCTGGCGCCGTACGCGTCGGAAGCCGTCGAGCGCCTGCCCCGATTTACCGGTGGCGCCGTGGGTTACCTCTCCTACGACGCCATCAGCCGGTTCGAGCCGCGGGTCGGATTGGCAGGCGGGCCCGGCCTCGGTTATCCCGAAGCGCAGTTCCACATCGCCGAATCGCTGGTCGTCTTCGATCACATCGAGCGCGTGATGAAGGTCGTCTCCCACGTCCGGGTCGATGGCCCGGAGTCGATCGACGAGGCGTACGCGCGGGCGGTAGACAACATCGACGGCCTGACCGCGAAGCTGCGGGGCGAGACGCGAACCTACCCGATGGCGACGGATCCGAACGCCACGGCGGTGGTGGATCGCTTCCGCCCGAACACGTCGCCCGAACGCTACCGCGACATCATCGAGCGCGCCCAGCAGTACATCCTCGACGGCGATATCTTCCAGGTCGTGCTGTCCCAGCGCGTCGATATCGAAACCAACGCTCACCCATTTACGCTCTACCGCGCCCTGCGAATGGTCAACCCGTCGCCGTACATGTTCTACCTGGACTTTGGGGACCGCCAGGTGGTTGGCGCCTCGCCGGAGCTATTGGTGCGGCTCGATGACGGGATCGTGACCAACCACCCCATAGCAGGAACCCGGCCGCGGGGGGCAACGGTGCGCGAAGACGAGCAGCACGCGATCGATCTGATGGCCGACGCCAAGGAACGGGCCGAGCACATCATGCTGGTCGACCTCGGACGCAACGATGTCGGCCGCGTCGCCAAACCAGGCTCGGTGCACGTCCCCAAATTGATGGAAGTCGAAAGCTTTTCCCACGTCATGCACATCGTCAGTCACGTCGAGGGCCAACTGGCTGATGGCCTGGACGGCATGGACGCGTTGCGCTCCTGCTTCCCGGCCGGCACCGTCTCCGGCGCGCCGAAGATCCGGGCGATGGAGATCATCGCCGAGCTGGAAACTGATCGACGCGGCGTCTATTCCGGCGCCGTCGGATACTTCGATTTCGCCGGCGGCATGGACACCTGTATCGCGCTCCGGACGATGGTCGTCAAGGACGGCGTGGCCTCGCTTCAGGCGGGCGGCGGAATCGTCGCCGACAGCACGCCGGAGGGCGAGTACGCCGAGAGCTTTCACAAGATGCGCGCACTAGTGCGAGCGATCGAGCGCGGCGAACAGATCGAAGCGGCGGAAGCCGACATTGCCGGAGGCGAACAATCATGATCTTCCTGCTCGACAACTACGATTCGTTCACCTTCAATCTATACCAGGCGTTGACCGGTCTCGGCGCCGAGGTCGAGGTGGTTCGCAACGATCAGGTCACGGCGGCCGACGTGGCCGGCCGGATGGACGAGATCGGCGGCGTGGTCGTTTCGCCCGGTCCCTGCACGCCGAACGAAGCCGGCATCTCGATCGACCTGATCCAGGAATTCGCCGGCAAAAAGCCAATTCTTGGAGTCTGCCTTGGTCACCAGTCGATCGGGGCGGCGTTTGGCGGCAGGATCGTCCACGCTCCCGAGCTGATGCACGGCAAGACGTCGATGATCAAGCACGATGGCCAGGGCGTGTACCAGGGTCTGCCGAACCCGTTCGTGGCGACGCGGTACCACTCGCTGATCATCGAACCGAATTCGATCCCGGACGACTTCGAGGTGACCGCCTACGCCGATGATGGCGTGGTGATGGGAGTGCGCCACAAGTCCATGCCGATCGAGGGCGTCCAGTTCCATCCCGAGTCGATTCTCACCACATCCGGGAAGGACCTGCTCGCCAACTTCCTTCAGAGCTGCGGCACAATGCCTGACGTCGGCAAGCAGCAGCGGGTTTTGGGATATTGACAGGGTTCGTCACGCCGGGTTGCTGGTAGGGCTGCCGAGCTTGTCTCGGCCCCTTTGGAACGCCAAGTTCAGGGGCCGAGACAAGCTCGGCAACCCTACGAAAAAAGACGTCACCGAAAGGCCGAACTCATGGCGGGTACGCCACCATCCTATGACATTCGGGACGCGATCCGGACCGTGGTCGATGGCGACGAGCTGACGCTCGAGCAGTCGACTGCGGCAATGGACGCGATCATGAGCGGCGAGGTCGCCGGTTCGCAGATCGCGGCGCTGGCGACCGCGCTGCGGATGAAAGGCGAAACCGTCGCCGAAATCGCCGGGTTCGCCCGCGCCATGCGCGACCACGCCTTGCGTGTGGAAGCGGACTCAATAGATGTGCCCCTGCTGGACACCTGCGGCACCGGCGGCGATCACTCCAACTCGTTCAACATCTCGACGACCGCGACTTTCGCCATTGCGGCCGCCGGCATCCGGATCGCCAAGCACGGCAACCGGGCCGCCAGCAGCCTCTGCGGCTCGGCGGATTTGCTCGAAGGACTGGGCGTGCAGGTCGAGCTGAGCCCGGACGAAGTCGTCCAGTGCATCGATGAGGTCGGGGTCGGGTTCATGTTCGCGCCCGCTTTCCACCCGGCCCTGCGGTTCGTCGGACCGACCCGGCGTGAAATCGGGATTCGCACCATCTTTAACCTCCTCGGACCGTTGACGAATCCCGCCGGCGCTGGGCACCAGCTGATTGGCGTCGGGCACGCCGGGGTCGCCCGCAAGTTGGCCGAGGTGCTTTCGATCCTCGAAAGCCGCCGCGCCGTTCTCGTCCACTCCGACGAGGGGCTCGACGAGATCGGGGTGTCCGGCGCGACGGCGGTCACCGAATGGAACCAGGCGACCGGTGAAATCCAGGAATACACCGTCGCTCCCGAGCAATTCGGGCTCCCCCGGGGCAGCGCCGTCGACCTGCGGGGCGGCAGGGTGGATGACAACGTGGCGATCACGCGGTCGATCCTCGCTGGCGAAGCCGGACCGAGGCGATCGGTGACGCTCATGAACGCCGGCGCGGGCATCTACGCCGCCGAGGGCGCCGCCTCGATCGGCGAAGGCATCGAACTGGCGTCAGCGGCCATCGATTCCGGACGTGCCTTGGCAAAGTTGGAGGAACTGGTGACGGTGACGAATCGGCTCGTGGCGGCGAGAGAACAGGTGACGGCATGAACTCGGTGGTGGAAACCGGAACGGTTCTGGATCGTATCGTCGCCCAAACCCGGATCGACCTCGAAGCTCGGAAAGCGATCACGTCCAAGGAGCAACTTCAGTGTCGCTTCGACGGCGCTCCCGATCCGGCGCCGTTCGCCCGAGCGCTCCGGCGGGATACGGTGACGGTGATCGCCGAGGTCAAACGCGCTTCGCCGTCGAAGGGGCGCTTCCCGGTCGATGTCGACCCGCCGCAGGTCGCCGCCGAGTACGCAGCCGGCGGCGCCGCGGGCATTTCCTGCCTGACCGACGGGCCGTTCTTCCAGGGATCGCTGGACGACTTGGCGTCGGTCGTCGGCGCGACGGCGCGCTTCGATCCGCCTGTTGGCGTGTTGCGCAAGGATTTCATGATCGACCGCTATCAGGTCGATGAAGCCAGAGCGTACGGCTCCAGCTGCATCCTGCTCATCGTCGCCTGCCTGAAAGATGACCTGTTGCGGGACCTGCACACCTACGCAAGGTCGCTGAATCTCGACGTCCTGGTCGAAGTCCACAACGAACAGGAGCTCGACCGGGCGTTAAGCGCGGGGGCAACGTTGGTGGGCATCAACAACCGGAACCTGAAAACGCTGGCCGTCGATCTCGCTGTCACGAACCGGCTCGCGCAATTCGTTCCAGTCGAGGCGATCCTGGTCGGCGAAAGCGGCATCTTCACCCGCGATCACGTCCACACGATGGCCGAAGCGGGGGTCGATGCGATCCTGGTCGGCGAGTCACTGATCGTGCAGGAGGACAGGGCAGGCGCCGTGCGCGCCCTGACCGGCGTGGCGAGGCTCTCCCATGGTTGAGACCCTGACGGGAATGATCAAGATCTGCGGGTTCCGGGATGCGGCCACGGCGGCGCCGGCGGTCGCCGCTGGCGCCGGCGCCCTTGGCTTCATGATGGCGCCGTCGCGCCGGCGGATCGAACCCGAGTCGGTTGCGGCCATCCTCGAAGCCCTCCCTGCCGCCCGCCCGGCCGCCGTGGGCGTCGTTGTCAACGAATCGCCGGGCGCCATCGACAATATTGTGCGTATCGCCGGTGTCGATATCATCCAGCTTTCGGGAGACGAGCCGCCGTCGATTCTCGATCGTTTGGACCACCGGGTGTGGAAGGCGCTTCGCTTCCCAGCTGGAACGACGTACGAGGATGCATGCCGCATGGTCGACCCGTGGCTGGCGTCTCCGATGCCGGTTCAGGCCGTGCTCGTCGACGCCTCGGTTCCCGGCCAGTACGGCGGGACGGGCCATGTCGCCGACTGGAACCTCGCGGCACGCCTGGCCGAGCGCTTCCCGGTCATCCTGGCCGGCGGCCTGATGCCGGAGACGGTGGCCGATGCGATCGACACCGTACGGCCGATGGGCGTCGACGTCAGCAGCGGCGTCGAAGTTGATGGCGCCAAGGATCCGGCCAGGATCGAGGCGTTCATCGAAGCGAGCCGGGCCGCGTTTGAACGCGTCGCCGTCGCCAGGTAGTGGACCACAACAGGCCGTTGACCCTATCGTGACCCCTCCGCCACCGTCATCCCGAGGAACGAGGGATCCCCCCGGCGCAGCGAAGCCATAGCCGGTAGGTGTCAGACAGACGGCCCCATACCGCCTTCGGCGGGAGATTCCTCGCAAGCTCGGAATGACAGTCTACGGTGAACGAGCCACTCAGTCTTCGAGGAACACCGGGGCCGTTGATGGGGTCTCGCCAAAACCGCACACCCAGTTCAGCGTCTTCAAGCGCAGTTCTGCCTCATGCGCGATTTGGACAAAATCGTCCGGCTCCAGGGCGTTGAATGGCGTCCGGTGGGCGGCGAGGAAATCCCGCCCGTCGGTTTCCACCAGCGACTGCCCGGCGAGTTCGGCGATCGTTTCCTCCAACGCTTCCTGATCGGCGTCGATCGACTCGTCGTCCTGGAAAAGGGTCGTGCGCCAGGCGAGCAGTTCCCAGCGCTCGCGTTCGATCGCCAGAAGCTCATCGCTCCTGACCCGGATCGCCTTGACGCCGTTGCGGACAGCTGTCCAGGGGCCAGGCGCCCAATCGAGCACGATACCCTCGGGTCCCCCGTCGGTGGAAACCGGCAGCGTCGGGACCGGCACGACGTGGATCGCCCACCCTATCGTCGAAGCGACGATCAGGGCGTCCTGACTCCCCGCTAGCTGGGCTTCGCTCAAGTTTCCCAGCTGGGTGTCCAGGATTTCGCCCTGATCGGCGGTGAGCCAGGCGGTCAGTTCGAGTTTCGCCCAGGCGTCGAGTTCGAAGCGGTCAGTCTCCCGCTCGAAGACATCGCCGGAGTCGTCCAATTCGACCAGTCCACGGCGGCCGAGGGCAACATGCGCGACCAACTGGCCCAACAGCTCGATCGGCGGCCAGGGACGGATATCAAGGTAATCATCGTCATTCACGTAGTGCTCCGATATCATCCGATCGATGTGGAAAAACCTGCCGGTCACGACGGTAGAACATTGGCAGTGGGTTTATCATAGGGCACGTAGGAAGCGCGTCGACGGGCGACGTAGCCGGTGAGGCGCTGGCCGTCTGGCGCGACCCGATCAGCCATTATCAGGAGACATCTCATGGCCGATGAAAAGAATGGCAAGCCGACGCTGACGACCCGTCAGGGTCATCCGGTCTACAACAACCAGGATTTGCGCACGGTGGGCAACCGTGGTCCGGGGACGCTGGAAAACTACCAGTTCCTCGAAAAGATCAGTCACTTCGACCGGGAGCGGATCCCGGAGCGAGTCGTCCACGCACGGGGCTTCGTCGCTCACGGCGAGTTTGAGGCCTACGGCACGATTGGCGACCAGCCGTCAAGCGTGTACACGCGCGCAAAGCTCTTTCAGGAAGCCGGTAAAAAGACGCCCCTCAGCATCCGGTTTTCGACCGTAGGCGGCGGCAAGGACTCGTCGGAGGTCGTGCGCGATCCGCGCGGGTTCGCCGTCAAGTTCCGCACCGAGGATGGCAACTGGGATCTGGTCGGCAATAACATTCCGGTGTTCTTCATTCGCGACGCGGTCAAGTTCCCGGACCTGATCCATTCCCAGAAAGCGGATCCGGTTACCAACACACGACAAGACCCGAATCGGGTCTTCGACTTCATCGCCGCCACCCCCGAAGCGACGCACATGGTGGCCTGGGTCTTCTCGCCACGCGGCATTCCGGCCAACTACCGCCAGCAGGACGGCTTCGGCGTCAACACCTACCGCATGGTCAACGCCGCTGGCGAGGGAGTGCTGGTCAAGTATCACTGGAAGAGCCAGCAGGGCATCGAGTCCCTGACCCAGGAGCAGGCCGAGGCGATCCAGGCGAAAGAGCTCGGCAGCGCCAGCAAGGACCTCCACGAGGCGATCGAGTCCGGCAATTACCCGCGGTGGGAGCTGAACGTCCAGATCATGAGCGACGACTCGCACCCGGAGCTCGACTTCGACCCGCTGGACGATACCAAGACCTGGCCGGAGGACGTCTTCCCGCTGCGTCCTGTGGGGATGATGACGCTCAACCGGAACGTCGACAACTTCTTCGCGGAGTCTGAGCAGATCGCCTTCGGCACCGGCGTGCTGGTCGATGGGCTCGACTTCTCGGACGACAAGATGCTGGTCGGCCGGACGTTCTCCTACAGCGACACGCAGCGCCACCGCGTCGGCCCGAATTACCTGCAACTGCCTATCAACAAGCCGCTGGTCGATGTCGCAACCAACCAGGCCGATGGGCAGATGGCGTACGGCGTCGACAATCGCGGCGATTTGTCGACCGTGAATTACGAGCCGTCCCTCCGCGCCGGGCTGGAGGAGGCCGACGAGTCCTACATCGACTACCGGCCGCACATCGAGGGGCAGTTGATCAAGCAGCCGATCGACCGGACCAACAACTTCCAGCAGGCGGGTGAGCGCTACCGCACGATCGAGCAGTGGGAGCGGGACGACCTGGTGCTCAATCTCGTCGACGCCCTCAGGCAATGCGACCGGGTGATCCAGGAGCGGATGGTCGAGCACTTCGGCCTCTGCGACGAAGAGTTCGGGCGGCGCGTTGCCGAAGGCATCGGCGTCCTGGCGCCGCGGGTGGCCGAGATGTCCGCCGCCGGCGACGACTGACCCGGCCTTTGGGAAACTGCGGATACTCAAAGACAGGAAAGTACTACATGTAGGGGAGGACCTGTGTGTCCTCCCGCTGGCCGGGCCGACACACAGGTCGGCCCCTACGACGGGACGGTTACTCTCGATCCGACGATTCGACCTGGATGGCGTTGGCAAGCAGCGCCCGGAACCAGGCCGATTCGTCGCCAGTGATTTCCTGTCGCACCTGCACGCTGCGATCCGGGGCGCCGCGCGTGACTTGGTAGACGCCGTGATCCCGCTGCATGAATCCGTAGTCCACCAGCTCGCGGCGCAGGGTCGCGACGTCGTCGTGGGCCGGCCGCAGCAGGTCATTGACCTCGCGCTCGGCATAGGTCGAGGTGGGGTCGAACCGTTGCACAAGGTGCTGCAAAACGACGACGCGTCGCTTGCGCTGGGCGGGAATCGACTTCAGCCGTTCGCCGTCGAAGAAATCGCGGATGACTTTCGACCGAAATGCATCCTCTTCGCTTTCTGCGTCGGCAGTCGGAGGCAGGTTCCGGCCATCCTCCGTCGGCACCCGTCGTGAGGCCAGCAACAGGTCCGTGTTCAGGCTGTAAATCTGCTTTTGAGCGTCGCTTTCGGCCGTCACGATCCCGGCATCCGTCAGCTTCCGCATGTGGTGGCTGATGGTTGGGGGCGTGAGGTCGAGACGTTCGGCCAGGTCCTTGCCGGTCAGTGGACGCTCGGCGATGGCGCCGAGGATGCGCAAGCGCGTTTCGTCGGCGATGACCTTGAGCAGGCGGGCGAGATCAGCAACGGAGGGAGGAGGCTGTTTCATGTTCGATACCCTTCTCATTAGACAGTCATCTAATGAGAAGGATATCGAACGAACAGCATTGATGCAAATCTCTGGCGACAGTCAATCTACGGTTCGCGTCCGGGCGTCCGACTCTTGTACGGTTGCGGAGCTTGCTCCGCAACCGTACAAAGATCAAAGGTCAGGGCGTCAAATGTACATCGGTTAGGCGCAGCCACAACCGCAACCACGACCAGGGCAGGATCGGCGCAACTGTTAGACGTTAAACAGGAAATTGATGATATCGCCGTTCTGGACGATGTAGGTCTTGCCCTCGCGGCGAAACTCCCCCGCTTTTCGGACTTCCGCCATCGTACCGGCGGCGATCATTGCCTCGTAGCTGACGACCTCGGCGCGGATGAAGCCGCGCTGGATGTCGGTGTGGATTTCGCCGGCGGCCTCTACCGCCGACGCCCCCTGACGGATCGTCCAGGCCCGGCACTCGTCCGGCCCGACGGTGAAGAACGGCATCAACCCGAGCAGGTCGAACGAGGTGGCGATGATGCGATCCAGTCCGGATTCGCTGATGCCCACATCGCTCAGGAAAACGGCGGCGTCGTCGGGATCGAGCTGGCCGATCTCCATCTCGATCTTGCCGGCGATCGTGTCGGTCATCACCTTGTGACTCATGAACCGCTCACGCGCCTTGGTCAGGAGCGCCTCCGCCGGAGCGCCAAGTTGGTCCTCACCAATATTGAGCAGGACGAGGAGGGGTTTCGCGGTCAGGAACCCGAAGCCCCGCAGCAGGCGGGAATCATCCTCTTCCAGATCGTCGACGACTTCCCGCAGCGGCACGTTGTCCTCAAGCGAGACGAGGAAGCGTTTCATCAGCGCGAGCTCGCGCTCGTTGACCTCGCGCTCCGGCCCTCGCGTTTTGCCAATCTGCGATTCGATCCGCAGGATCCGCTTCTCGACCACGCCCAGGTCGCTGAAGAGCAACTCCAGGTTGATGGTCTCGATGTCGCGGAGCGGATCGACCGTGTCCTCGGTGTGGGCGACATCGTCGTCCTCGAAGGCGCGAACGACGTGGACGAGCGTGTCGGCCTGGGCGAGGTGACCCAGCAATTGGCCGCTCATGCCCTTCTCGGCGATGCCCTTGGCGATGCCGGCCACGTCAAGGTACTGGACGTCGGCCTGGACCTTGCGCTGCGGGTTGAAGAGGGCGGTGAGCGTCTCGAGCCTGGGATCGGGCACCTTGACGGTGGCCAGGTTCGGTTCGTCGCCACTGGCGCCGAAGGTGCCGGTGGCGGCTTCGGCGCGAGTCAGCGCGTTGAACACGGTGGTCTTGCCGGAGCTCGGAAGCCCGATGATGACGAGTTTCGTTTGCACAGGGAGATCCTTCGTAGTGGTGTGAGGAGACATCTTTGTCTGGTAGGGGAGGCCCCGTGTAGCCTACCGCCGACAATACCGGGTTGCGCAACCACGGGAGGCCACACGGGGCCTCCCCTACGAGTGGGCGTTGTTTACCGCGCCCTGGTGATCGCGACGTCCAACTCGGCGGTTCCCACCTTGAGCCGCGCGTAGCCATCGAGTTCGCTCACGTCAGGTGCCGCTTCGAGCGTCGCAGCCAGCACTTCTCGGGACACGTAGTCGCGGTGCGCCTCGATCGCGTTGGCGACCGAGCGATCCGTCGTCCGATAGCGAACGTCGATCTTGTCTTCGATGTTGAGCTCCAGTTGCTTGCGCGCATCCTGGATCGCCCTGACCACATCTCGGGCGATCCCCTCCTGGATCAGGGCGGGTGAGAGGGTGGTGTCGAGCACCACGGTTGCCTCCGCCGATTGTGCGGCGGCGAAACCCTCGCGCTTGCGGAGGTTGACCAGCACTTCGGACGGCAGCAACTCAACCACGCTCCCGTCCTTCGTTGTCAGCGAAATGGCCTGACCGGCCTCCACCAGCGCCGCGATCTCGCCCGCGTTGGCCTGCATCAGCGCGGCCCGGATGCCGCCAAGGGCCTTGCCGTACTTCGGGCCGAGCACCGGGAGGTTCGGCTGGACTTCGTGACTCACGACATCGCCAAGATCGGACAGGGCGCGGACATCCTTGACGTTGAGCTCGTCGAGGATCTGCTCCTTGAGCCGCACCACCGATTCGGCGCCGGAGGGATCGGACGTATGGACGAGGATCGCCGGCAGCGGCTGCCGGACCTTGATGTTCGCCTCCGCCCGCGCTGAGCGGCCCAGGCGCACCACGGCCAGTACGGCCGCCATGTCCTTGGAGAGCTGACGATCGATCAATGATTCGTCGGCGACCGGGTAATCAGTGAGGTGGATCGAGAGCGGCGCGTCGGGATCGATCGAACGGACGAGATTCTGGTAGAGCTCCTCGCTCAGGTACGGCAGGATCGGCGCCAGGAGTTTCGCCACCAGCACCAGGGCGTCGTAGAGCGTTTCGTAGGCGGCGGACTTGTCGGCGTCGCTCTCAGGTTTCCAGAAACGCCGCCGGTTGCGGCGGATGTACCAGTTGGAGAGCTCCTCGACGACGAAGTGCTCGATCGCGCGGGCGGCGACGGCGATGTCGTAGCCGTCGAGCCCATCGCGCACCGTCCCGACCAGCTCGTTGGCGCGAGACATGATCCAGCGGTCGAGCAGCGCCCGGTCTGCAACCGGCGTTGGCGTGACCGGGCGTTCCCAACCATCGATCCGGGCGTAGGTGACGAAGAACGAGTACGAGTTCCAGAGCGGCAGGACGAACCGCCGCCGGACCTCATCGGTCACGTTGTAGCCGAACCGCAGATTGGCGCTGGGATTCACGGTCGCGAAGAGCCAACGCATAGTGTCAACGCCGATATCGTCGGCCGCGTCGTCGAACCAGATCGCGTTGCCCTTGCTCTTGTGCATCTCATCGCCCTTTTCATCGAACATCAGGGCGTAGGTGAAGACGCTGCGGAACGGGGCTTCGCCGGTGAGGGCGGTGCTCTCGGCGATCAGCGCGTAGAACCAGTTGCGGAACTGGCCGGGGAAGCTTTCCGTGATCAGATCCGCCGGGTACCACTCGTTCCAGTACTCCCGGTCGTGGCGATACTTGAGCGTGGAAAGCGCAACAATCCCGGCATCGAGCCAGGGATTGCCGACGTCCGGGATTCGGGATACGTGCGCGCCGCAGGACGAACAGGCGATGACGATTTCATCGACGTAGGGTCGATGCGGGGTGTGCCCCTCGAACCGGTCCCAGCCGCTGACGGCGCGTTCCTTGAGCTCGGTTTCGGAGCCGATGACCTCGAAGGCGCCGCACGCCTCGCAATCGAAGATCGGCAGGGCCAGGCCCCAGTACCGCTTCTTGGAAATCATCCAGTCCTGCATGTTGGCGAGCCAGTCCAACTCGCGCTCCATGCCGAACGACGGGCGCCAGGTCGTGGTCCGGGTGGCGTCCATCAGCGCCGGACGCAACTCGTCCATCGCGATGAACCACTCGTCGACGAGGCGGAAGAGCAGGTCAGTGCCGCAGCGCCAGCAGACCGGGTAGCGGTGGGTGTACATCTCGGACCGGTAGAGGAGGCCCTTGTCTTTCAGGTTGGACTCGATGTCTTTGGCGACATCGTGCGCGTGCTGGCCGCTGAGCCAATCGAAGCCATCGATGTAAATGCCCGACTCCGTGATCGGGGCGATGATCGAGAGGTCGTTGACCTTGCTCAGCGCAAAGTCGTCCTTGCCGCAGCCGGGCGCGATGTGGACGATGCCGGTCCCCTCATTCGCCGACACGTCGTTCCACTCGATCACGCGATGGTGGACGCCTTCCGCGGCCGGGAGTTCGTCGAAGGCGCCGCGGTAGGTGCGCCCGATCAGGTCACGTCCCTGAAGCTCGCCAACGATTTGGTGATCGCCCTTGATCGCATTGCTGACCGCGTCCTTCGCGACATAAAACGTTTTGCCGTTTTGGGCAACCTTGACGTACGCGATAGCCGGGTTGACCGCCGCCGCGACGTTGGCCGGCAGGGTCCACGGTGTTGTCGTCCAGACCATCAAGGAGGCGTCTTCATCGTCCAGCGGAAACTCGGCGAAGATCGCGAGGTGCGTGCGATCCTGGTAGCCCTCGGTCACGATTTCGTGCTCGGAAAGCCCGGTTCCGCAGCGCG
The DNA here is from genome assembly GCA_041743205.1 of Thermomicrobiales bacterium. Taxonomy (GTDB): domain Bacteria; phylum Chloroflexota; class Chloroflexia; order Thermomicrobiales; family UBA6265; genus JACCYX01. The sequence continues at coordinate 21,502 of JBGTNF010000232.1, forward strand.
GGCACCACGGCATGACGTCGTGGCCCTTGTAGATCCAGCCGCGCTCGTGGCACGTCTTCAGGAAGTGCCAGATCGTGTAGTTGTTCTCGTCGGACATCGTGAAATACGAATTGTCCCAGTCCATCCAGTAGGCGAGCCGAACCGATTGCTCGGTTTGACGGGCCGAGTACTTCCAGACGCGCTGCTTGCAGCGCTCGACGAACTCGGCGATGCCGAGCGTTTCGATCTCGCGCTTGTTCTTGAGCCCGAGTTCCTTCTCGACCTCGACCTCGACCCACAGGCCCTGGCAATCGAAGCCGTTCTGGAACCGCTGCTTCTTGCCGAGCGCGGCGTGGTAGCGCTGGAAGACATCCTTGTAGGTGCGGCCCCAGGCGTGATGAACGCCCATCGGGTTGTTGGCGGTAATCGGTCCGTCGATGAACGAGAACTTCGTCTCCGACTCGTCGTTGCGATGCAGGTATTGCTGCATGACCTGGTGCTCATCCCACCACGCCAGTCGGTCCCGTTCCTGGGCGGGAAAATCAACCCTGGTCGATACGGCGTTGAACGCCAGCGATTTTGCAGTTGCCATTCAGGTGCGCTCCGTCGTCGAGGATGTCATCGAGATTGAGAATGTTCGTGGAAAGGCGTCATGGACAAGAAAATGCCCATCCTGTGAATCAGGACGGGCCGCCAACGGCTCGGCAACGATAGAATGAACGGCCGTCAGCGGTTAGGTTCGTCACCTGCCGGGATGGCAGTGAAATGGCCGCCCGGCAACGGTTCCGCCGACGCCTTTTCCCAATGCTGAATTGTAGCAGGAATGCCCAGTCCTTCGGATTGTCAGCGGCTCGACAGTCGAATGCGGATTTTCCGATAGATGTTGACGAGCGCGAGCAGATACGTCGTGCCCAACATGTACGACGCCGTGACGTCGGTAAACCAGTGATGACCGAGGTAGACCCGGCTAGGGCCGACAAGCGCGAGCAGGGCCATCAGGGCTCCGACGAACGCGCGGCGAATGCGCGTCGGGTGAATCCAGGTGTGGGCCAGGTAGGTGAGGAACCCGTAGACGCCGATGTAGTTGAGCACGTGACCGCTGGGGAAACTCGATCCCCCAATGTTGGCGGCCACCACCCGGATGGCGTTGTCGGCGGCCGACGCCTGGGGCCGGGGCCGCTTCATCGCCCGCTTCACGGTAAACGAGATGCCCCCGGTTCCCCACGCCAGCAGCTGGAAGACGGCCTCCAGCCGGAATCCGAGGAGCCACAGCGCGGCGGAGATCGACGGCGGCAGGAGACGGCTCTGGGGCGGAAAGCCCGGCCAGGAGACGATGTTCATCAGCCGGTCGAACGCCTGGTTCTTCTGGCCCTGGACCTTGATCGTAATCGCGGCGTCCAGTGACTGACTACGATTCCGGCGGACGATTGCAAACAATAGGGCGAAGACTGCCAGGCAGATCACGGCGATGCCGATGCCGAAGCCGCCGCGGCTGACCGCCAGCCGATCCGGGTTGAAGGCGCCGCGATGAAGATCGCGGAACGATCCTGCGGATGATTTCCTGCGACCGATGATCGCCATGCGACTGTATTCCAATCACCACGTGTCCGAATCCAACGGGGGAATAGTAGCAACCTTGTGGCGAACCCGGCACAGTCGCCACGTCCTCGCCGCGACGCCGGGTACACTTTTCCGCAGCGTTCTCCTGACTTGAGCACGGCGACGCGGTACCCGACAGGACATTGCATGAGGAATTTCGCCAGTCCGTTTTTGCCCGCCATGGCGACGACGAAAGTCTTGGTGGACCGGATCCAGGAGTACTGGCTGTGGGCTGCTGTGCTCGCGGTAATTGGCGTGGCGTTCTTCGGCTCGCCCGGTGACTACGCCGCCACGTCGCACGCCGTGCTCCACGGTCTCTGCGCCCAAACTCCTTCGCACACCTTCATGTTCGGCGATCGGATGCTGCCGTTCGATGCCCGGATGACCGGCATCTACGGCGGTCTCCTGGTTACGCTCGCCGCCATCGTGGCCCGTGGCGGGCTCTTCCACTATGGATCACCGCCAAAACGCGTGATTGCCCTACTGGCCGGCCTCGTGGCCCTGATGGCGATCGACGGGTTCAACTCGCTGCTCACCGACCTGGGGCTGTGGCATCCGTACCAGTCGCGAAACGAGCTCCGGGTGGCGACGGGCTACGGGACCGGCGTCACGCTGGCGATCATGCTGTGCTGGCTGCTAGCGTCGTCGGCCTGGAACCTCGGTTCGCCACGGGTAGCGATCGGCCGGTTCCGCGATCTCCTCATTCCCTTTGTCGGCTTGGCCGTATATGGCGCCTTGCTGCTGGCCGGTCCTGGCTGGCTGCATTTCCCGGTGTCGATGTTGCTGGTGGCCTCCGCCTGGATCACCGTCACGATGTTGTTGCTGGTGATCGTGCTCCTGGCGCTCCGTCTCGACAGCCAGGTGCGGCAAGTTCGCCAGCTGCACGTACCGGTGGCGATCTCGGCGCTGTTGGCGGTGTCGGTGATGGTCGGCCTTGCCAGTGCGCGGTTCTGGGCCGAACGCACCTTCGGCATCAGCAACTCCATGATGTAGCGAGCGAGCGAGCGGCGGTCCGTCAGCCTCGCTATGCTAAACTCAAGACCCGGAAGCAAGCCTTTCGCCGTGCCTGCCGACCGTCCGCAAACGTCGCAACGAGCGACCTCTCGCGGGGTCCGGCTACACCAGGGTATCCACCACCACGATGAAGATCATTCGCCACGATTCGTACATCGCCAAACGCAAGCGCACGTCCAAACTGTTCGCCTTGCTCGGCTTCCTGATGCTGACCGGGACGCTATTCCTGGCGTTGCTCCCGAATTTCCTGCTTCCGTCATACCTGCTGATGCTTTTCGGTTTCGTGCTGTTCAACATCGGCATGCAGCAGGTCGGGAAATGGACGCGCAACCCGCGCAACGACCAGGTGCTGGACTTCCAGTTGAAGGCGCTGCCGGATCGATTCGCCCTGGTGCATTACGCGCCGGTCGGCAAACGCCGTCTCGATCACGTGCTCGTCCATCCAGGCGGGGCCTTGGTGATTACCGTCAAGGAACTCGACGGCGTGATCGAGGAACGCAAGAGCCGTTGGCGGCGCAAGGGCAGCGGTCTCCGCCGTTTCCTGTCGTTCAGCGGTCCGCAGTTGGGTAACCCCAGCATCGAAACCGACACGGCGATCGGGGCGCTCGAATCGTTCCTGACCGAGAAGCAGTTCGAGGTCGAGGTCGAGGGTGTTGTCGTCTTCATCCATCCCGGCGTCGAGCTCAACGTCGAGGAGCCGGACTTCCCGGTGCTGCACGGCGAGGAGCTTCCATCGTTCGTGACCAGTCTTCCGGCCGACGAGTCGTTGACCGCGAAGGATCGTGAGCAGCTCGTCCAGCTCCTCCGCGGCGGTGAAATCGTCGTCGAGCCGGTCAAGGCCACCCGCCGCCGGCCGGTCAAGCGCCGGGCCGCCTGATTGGGCGCGGCGGTGGCAAGCGGATCGATCCGGAGCGCAATCGACCCGGACACCGGCTGGTCGGTGTGGGGTCAGGCGCCGGCGGTTTCGGCTCTGCAAGCGGCGCTGGATCGCGGCCCGGGCCACGCGTACATCTTTTCCGGACCGTCCGGTTCCGGTCGCCGCCTCGTAGCCCTCGAGTTCGCGCGCGCCCTGTGCTGTCCCGAAGCGGAGCCTGGCGGACCGCCGTGTGGCGACTGTTCGGTCTGTGGCCGGATCGAGCGCGGTGTCTTTCCCGACGTCACGGTCTTCGATCTTGCATCCCAGGCCGTTCGGGACAAGGACAAGTCACGCAACCTGACGCTCAATATCGCCACCGTGCGGGAGGTGGCCGCCGCCGTGGCCTACCGGCCGGCCGAGGCTCGATGGCGGGTCGTCATTGTCGATGACGCGGAAACGATGCAGGAAACGGCGCAGGAAGCGTTCCTCAAAACCCTGGAGGAACCACCCGCGTACGCCGTGATCATCCTGCTGGCGACCGACACCGATGGCCTGCTTCCGACTATCCTCAGCCGGTGCCGGGTGGTTCGTTTTGGATCGTCGTCTCCCGCCAGTATCGAGGCTGCGCTCACGGCTGCCGGAGTTGAATCGAATCCTGCGTCGAGGATCGCCGCAACGGCCGAAGGTTCGATGGGGTGGGCGTTCGACGCCGCCGACGATGGGTCGCTGATCGACCAACGTGAAACCAGCCTGCGCGAGGCGTTCGACTTCGTCTCGGCCGCCGCCTACGACCGGGTGGTTCGCGCGTTCCTGCTGGCTGATGAGTTTTCCAAGGACCGGGACGGCGTCTACAACCGGCTCCAACTGGTGCAGTCGGTCTGGCGATCGGCGTTGCACCTCAATCTCGATGTGCACAACGCCGCGCTGGTCGACGCCACGCTGAAACCGCATCGAGACGCGGTGATCGGGATGTCCCGGGGCGACCTGGTGCGCGCTATTCGCTCCGTCGACACCTGTATCGCCAATCTGGAGGCAAACGTGCGTCCCCGCCTGGCGCTGGAATCGATGGTGATCGCGTGGCCGCGAATGAACACGTGAAGCGAATCGCCGGGTACCGGTCACGCGACCATGACGACATCCAGTTCATCGAGGTGACCGGCGAAGACTTCACGCATCCCGTTGACCTGGTCTTGACGATCGAACCGGAGCAACTGATGTTCGTAGGCGACGTCGATCTGGCGGCGTTTGGCGATCAACGGTCCATGCCGGGCGAATGGGGTCGGGTAGGACCGCCGCGGTCGATTGATGCGTCCTCATCGGTCACTTCGCCACGAAAGTGACCGTAGGCCTGGTAGCGGCAGTCCCCAGTTGGCGAGGGATCATCTCTGTCCGTTCGCAACAAAGGCAGAGACAAGGTTTGCCGCTACCGGGCCAAAATTCAGGTCTCGACGTTCGTATCACCCTCTGCTCGAATCAGCACCTGATGCGGAAAGGACGATATGGCACTTTATCTCGTGGTCCACACGCCGAAAACCGATGAACCGGACGCAACGGCCCCGCCGACCCGGTTGACCGACCTGGCCCGGACGCATGGCCGGATGGACGCCCGGCCCCGCTGGATTCGCGCCTGGTCGCCAGACCTGCACGACGACCGTATCTTCTCGATGTGGGAAGCCGTCAACGCCGACGAAATCTTGACGGCCATCGACGAGTTCGGTTTCCTGGACACGATGGATGCTCACCCGGTCAACGTCCGGGAGTGGGGCCCGGAAGAGGTCCTGGCCTCGGAATCGCCCTAACGCCGTTTGCGCCAACCGGCCGTTCGGGTCGTTCCCAGACGGTCGAACTATGCGAAGCTATCAGCAGAAGTGATTCTCGACGTACCGCTCGTTCGCCCGTTCCGGAGGAACCCACTATGGCAGCCACCTACAGCGCCGTCGGACATCGCGCCAAGCGACTCGATTCGCCACCCAAACTCACAGGCGCCGAGCAGTTCACCGGCGATCTCAAGATCAGCGGCCTGTTGCACGCCCGAATCGTCGGCAGCACGTACGCCCACGCCCGGATCGTCTCCGTCGACAAGGCGGCCGCCCTGGCGCTGCCCGGTGTCGAAGCCGTCCTGACGGCCGATGACCTGCCGGTGCGGAAGGATGAGCACGGCCAGCCGGTCGCCCAGCTTCTGGCCGGCGACGAAGCGCTGCACGTTGGGCACGCTGTTGCCCTCGTGCTGGCGACATCGGACGCCGTGGCGCTGGACGCCGCCGAGCTCGTGATGATCGATTACGAACCGCTCGACGTCGTCTCCGACCTCGACGAAGCGATCAAGCCGGACGCACCACTGGTCAGCAGCGCGCGCTCCGGGGCCTTCGATGAAGAAGCTGCGATGCACAACGCCGACGCAGCCACCGGTGGCGGCGAGGACGAATCGCTGCCGCCCAATGTCTCGAGCTCGGTGAACTTCGAGCGCGGCGATGTGGTTGCCGGGTTTGCCGCCGCCGACGAAATCGTGGAGCTGTCGCTCACGTCGTTGACGGTGCATCAAGGCTACATCGAGCCGCAGGTCGCCCTAGTCATACCCGAGCGCTCCGGCCGGATCACGGTCCACACCAGCACCCAGGGCGCCTTTCACGGCCGAGGCAAGGTCGCCAACACGCTTGGCTTGCCGATCGAGGATGTCAACATCGTCCCGATGCCGGTTGGCGGCGGGTTCGGTGGAAAGTTCGTGCTGATCGAGCCGCTGGTTGCGGCGGCGGCCGTCGCCGCCGGTCAGCCAGTGTTGCTCAACTACACGCGCACCGACGACTTCCTGGCCGGTAACCCCGCGCCGGAGTGCAAGATCACGATCAAGCTGGGCGCCACGCGCGACGGCAAGATCACCGCGCTCGAGTCGAACATGTTGTTCGACTCCGGGGCGAGTCCAGGCTCCCCGCTCAGCATCGCCGCGATCTTGCTTGGCGGGTACTACAAATTCGAAAATCTCCTGATCACCGGCCTGGAGACGCAAACCCATCACCCGAGCTCCGGCGCCTACCGCGCACCGGGCGCCCAGCAAGGCACATTCGCGATCGAATCGGCGGTCGATGAGATGGCTCGCAAACTCGGGATGGATCCGATCGAGTTCCGGCTCCTCAATTGCGTCGAGGAGGGCGATCTTCGCCCCAACGACGGACCGTGGCCGAAGATCGGCCTTCGCCAGACGATCGAAGCCCTTCAGGCTCACCCGCTGTGGCAAGGTCGTGATTCGGCTCGAGCGTCCGGACGAGGAGTGGGCATCGCGATTGGCGGCTGGCCTGGCGGGATCGAACCGGCCACCGCGACGTGCCGCCTCGATTCCGACGGCAAGCTGACCGTGATCCTGGGTTCGGTCGACCTCAATGGCACGAACACCACGTTCGCCCAGATCGCTGCGGAAGAACTCGGAACCGGCATCGATTCCGTTCGCGTGAAGACCGCCGACACCGACTCGGCGCCTTTTGCCGGTGGTACGGGCGGTTCCAAGATCACGTACACGGTTGGACCAGCCGTGGCCAAGGCGGCGAAGGATGCGGTCGACCAGATCAAGCAAATCGCGGCCAAGAAGCTCGAAGTGTCCGCCGACGACCTCGAACTGTCCGAAGGCTCCGTTCGGGTCAAGGGCGTTCCCGGATCAGCGATCACATTGAAGGAAATCGCCGAGCTGAGCATGGCGATGAGCGGCGGCAACGAGCCGGTCCTGGGCCGTGGCGGTTCGGGTATCACCCAAAGCGCACCGGGCTTCGCCGCCCATCTGGCCGAGGTCGTGGTCGATGACCTCACCGGTGAGGTCACGGTCACGAATTACGTTGCCGCCCAGGATGTCGGCTTCGCGATCAACCCGGCCTCGGTCGAGGGCCAGATTCACGGAGGCGTCGCCCAGGGTATCGGCTGGGCCCTGTATGAGGGGATCGGCTACGGCGAGGATGGCCAGCCGGATGCCGCCAACCTGATGGACTACGCGCTGCCGCGCAGCACGATGATCCCCAATATCGACGTGATCCTGGTTGAAGTCGCGTCCGACGACGGACCATACGGCGCCAAGGGCGTCGGCGAGCCACCGGCAATCCCCGGCGCGGCGGCGGTCGCCAACGCTATTCGCGACGCCAGTGGCGCTCGCATGACATCATTGCCGATACGGGCGCCACAGGTGCTGGCCCAGCTTCCCTAGGCGGTGGCGGGTCCCGATTGGTCTCGAACTGGTTGGGACCCGCTTGCGACAGGCGAGAAAACTGGCGATGCTGCTGGAACTTTCGATTACGGACTTCGCCATCATCCAGCACACGACGATCCGCTTCTCGGGCGGGCTGAACGCGCTCACGGGCGAAACCGGAGCGGGCAAGTCGATCCTGCTCGACGCGTTCGGGGCCGTGGTCGGTTCGCGTGTCAGCAGCGACCTCGTTCGAACTGGCGCCAAGCTCGCCCGGGTCGAGGCCGCGTTCACCATCGAATCGCTTGCTGATGATTCGGTCCGGGAGGCGCTGGTCGAGATCGGGATCGACGTAGCATCGGAAGACACCCTCATCCTCTCACGTGAGATACAGTCGAATGGCCGATCTTCCGCCCGGGTCAACGGGCGGCTTGCCACCGCATCGACCCTCAGCCAGTTAGGATCGCTCCTGGTCGATATCCACGGACAATCCGACCACCTGGCGATCCTGAGGACCAGCGAGCAACGAAATCTCCTCGATCGCTTCGCCTCGCTCGAAACCGAGCGCGATGAACTCGGCGCCAACGTTCGGGCGTGGAGGTTGGTGCGCAATCGCATCCAGGATCTCTCACGCAGTTCGCGCGAACGGGAGCAGCGTGTCGACCTGCTCCAGTTTCAGGCCGAGGAAATCGAATCCGCCCTTCTGACGGCCGGTGAAGACGCCGCCCTGATCGCGGAGCGCGAGGTCCTGCGCAACGCGGACCGGCTTCGGGCCGATGCGTTGGAGGCCCTGACAATCCTCGCCGACGAAGACGTTGCGGAGTCCTCAACGGTGACCGCGCTGCTCCGGGCGGCAACCTCGCGAACGTCGGACATAGCCGACCTGGACGTCGCGGCCAGTTCGCTCGGTGAACGCACCAACGAACTCCTGGTGCTGGCCGAGGACCTCGTCCGGGACTTGCGGGACTACGCCGAAAATGTCGATTCCGATGAGGTGCGTCTTGCCGAAATCGAGGATCGAATCGACGCGATCCAGACGCTGAAGCGAAAGTATGGATCGACGATCGAGGAGATCATGGAGTTCGGTCAGGCGGCACGGCGTGACCTGGAACTGCTGTCATCGAGCGACAACGACCTGTCGGTCCTTCAGGGCCGCGAGGCCGAGCTACGCGTCTCCCTCATCGAGGATGCCCTTGCCCTCTCAGCCCGGCGTGCGGCGGCCGCGTTGAAACTGTCGGCCGCAATCGAACAATCGGTCGCCGATCTGGGTATGGGGAGATCACAGATCAGGATCGATGTCCGGCAGCAAGACGACGAGTCGGGACTCCGCCTCGATTCGACTCCAGCTTCCCGAACGGTGCGTGTGGATGAATCCGGGATCGACGAGCTGGAGTTCATGATAGCGCCCAATGCCGGAGAGGCTTTGAAGCCGCTGTCAAAGATTGCCTCTGGCGGAGAAACATCCCGGCTGATGCTGGCGACGAAAGCGATACTCTCGGACGTTGACCGGACGCCAACACTCGTCTTCGACGAGATCGACGTAGGTATCGGCGGCCGCTCGGGACAGGTGGTCGGTGAAAAACTCTGGGAGATCGCCCGGCAACACCAGGTCATCGTCGTGAGTCACTTGCCGCAGGTTGCGGCATTTGCCGAGTCCCATCTCCGGATCGAAAAGCAAGCATCGGGTGGCCGGACGCTCTCCGTGGTACGCACTCTCGACAGCACCGAGCAGGAGTTCGAACTGGCGGCCATGATCGACGGTATCCCCGTCACCGATACCTCCCGCCAAAGTGCCCGGTCGATGCTGGACCGGTCACGACGTTTCATAGCCGTCGAATCCGGGTTTGCACCCGCGGAACCCAGGGGATGAACGGCTATACTTTGAGGAATCGGCGGAGTCACGTCATCCCGAGCGACGTCGAGGGATCTCTTGCCGCAGCGGCCACGGCGGAACAACGACTGATCGCCCGAAGGCCGTACTACCCCTTACGTTCCGTTCGTTCGACCGTGACCAGTTTCCAGGATTCGATACCTGAAAGGGATGTAGCGTGCAACAACCAAGCATGAAGATGATCCAGCAAATGCAGAACCGGATGGCGAAGATCCAGGAAGAGCTGGAGGAAACGATCGTCACTGGCACAGCCGGCGGGGGGGTCGTCACCGCCGAAGTCAATGGCCAGCGGTCGTTCCGGTCGATCAAGATCGACCCCTCGGCGGTCGATCCGGAAGACGTCGAAATGCTCGAGGACTTGATCGTGGCCGCCGTCCAGGACGCGATGGAGAAGGCTTCTACCCTGGCCGAAGACAAGATGAGCGCGCTCACCGGAGGCATCAAGATTCCTGGCCTCACCTGATCCGGAGGCGCGTGGGTGGGCAGGGGCATCGACATGGTCCTCAAGGAACCGGTCCCGTTCTACATCGATGATGTCGTGCGCCTGCGGAAGCCGCACCCTTGCGGATCGTACGATTGGCTCGTGGTCCGGATTGGAGCCGATATCGGGCTCCGCTGTCTCACCTGTGGGCGACGTGTGCTGTTGCCCCGGCGGACGCTGGAGAAGCGTCTGAAGGTGTTCGTCTCACGTGGGCCCACCGCACCCGAACAACCGGTTGACGGCAGTGTCCTCGCTCCGGATCTAGAGTGAGTTCGATCGCCGCCGCGCCTCCGGAGGACACGATTGCGGCCGTCCTCCGGAACGGTCCGTTCCTGCGCCTGTGGCTGACCCAGGCTATCACCCAAACCTGCCAGAACATGATCAACTTCGCCTTGTTGCTTCGGGTGCGTGATGTCGTCGAAATTCACGATCTCCCCCAGGCCAACACGGCGATCAGCCTCGTGATCCTGGCGTTTTCGCTGCCGGCCGTCATCTTCGGTCCGCTGGCCGGCGTGATCGCGGACCGATCCAACAAGCGCACGTTGCTGGCGCTGCTCAACGTGGCGAGAGCGGCCACGGTCCTCCTGTTCCTGGTCATCAGGCCGGGCTGGCACGTCGAGACGATCCTGGCGGCGTACTACGTCGTCACGTTCGTCTTTGGCATTGCGGGCCAGTTCTTCGCGCCGGTGTTGGGGGCAACCATTCCGGTCGTGACCCCAAGAACCCAGCTCATGTCGGCCAATGCGCTGTTCAACCTGACCTCGACCGCGGCGCAACTGATCGGTTTCGCGGCGGTGGGACCGATCCTGGTCAAGGCATTTGGGATCGATTCGCTGTTCATTGGATCGATCGTCGTGTACCTCGCCTGCGCGGCCCTGGTGCTGACGATTCCCGAAACGCCGGTGGTGGCAGTGGCGGTGGATCCGCGAACGATGTCGCCAACCCGGCGGCTCTTCAGCGACATGAAAGATGGACTGGTCTTCATCCTGCAGGACCCCGCGCTCATGCGTGCGATCGGCTATCTCACGCTGGCGTCGACCACGTTCCTGCTCGTTGCCACGCTCGGTCCGGATTTCATCGCGTCGGTCATCGGCTTGCCAAAGGAGGACATCGGCTTCGTGGTGGCCCCGGCCGGATTGGGCGTGCTGGCTGGCGTCCTCGTCGTGCCACGCATCGCCCGCCGGATCGGACGGGACTGGCTCATCGACCTTTCCCTCGCGGCCGCGGGCCTGATGCTGGCGTTCATGGCACTGACGCGGCCGTTCATGGACCTGTTCTGGATCGACTCGGCACCCGTCCGCCTCGTGGCGTTGCTCACCGGACTCTTCGCGATGCTGCTCGGCATCTGCAACGCGTTCATCCTGGTGCCTTCGCAAACGATGCTTCAGGAACGCTCCAACGAAGCAGTGCGCGCGCGCGTCTACGCCACGTTCTTCACGATCTCGAACTCGGTGGCGTTCATCCCGATCTTTTTCGCCGCCGCCGCGGCCGATTTGTTCGGCGTGCAGAATGTGTTACTGGTCGTCGCGGCAGTGGTCGGTGGGCTCGGGATCGCGGGCCTGATTCACCGGCGCTCGTCGGAACTGGCAAGATGGGAACGCATCCAAACCAGTCATCGCCAGGGACCGGATTCGCTTCCAGCGCCAT
>JBGTNF010000233.1:0-4266 GCA_041743205.1 Thermomicrobiales bacterium
ACGCTGGAGTAGCTCTCGCCGGTGGCGATTGGGATGTTGAGCTTGCGGGCCACTTCCACCGTGGAGTCGATGTTCTGGTGGGCGGTCGGTTCCTCGAACCAGGTCGGCTCGAACTCGGCGATCGCCTCGCCGACGTAGACTGCCTCCGAGACGCTGAACCGGCTGTGGCCCTCGATCATGAGCTGGATATCGGGGCCGACCGTCTCCCGCACGCCGCGCACGATGTCGATCGAGAGGTGCCGGTCTTCCGGCGACATCGTCCGCCAGGCCGCGCCGAACGGGTCGAACTTCATCGCCCGGTAGCCCTTGTCGAGGACCATTTGTGCGCGTTCGGAAAACGACTCGGTCGTGCGCGGCCCGGCGTACCAGCCGTTGGCGTACGTCGGTAGCGATTCGTGATAGCGGCCGCCGATCAGATCGTAGATCGGGTGGCCGGTCGCCTTGCCGATGATGTCCCAGCAGGCGATCTCGATCGCGGCCACCGCGTTCATGTGGATCTGGCCGCCTTCGGTGTAGAGGTCGCGCGACATCCGTTGCAGGATGGTTTCGATCTGGAACGGGTCAAAGCCCTCGTAGCGCCCGGCCAGCTCGTGGACCGCCGCTTCAGTCGTCTTGGCAAAGCCGTTGATCGTGCCTTCGCCGATGCCGTAGAGGCCATCCTGGTCAGTGTCGAGGCGAACGAAGAGCCAGTTCTTCCATGGATTGCCGACGATCCAGGTCGTGGCGCGGGTGATTTTCACGTGGTTCTCCTTCGATACTGTGCCACTCGTTGCTCTTCGCGAGCGCATCCTCATATTGTCACTCCGAGCTGCCCCTGCGGGCTGGGAGGAATCTCCGTAGCTACGCAACAGCAGGTTGAAGATTCCTCCTTCGTCGGAATGACAACGTGGTGGAGGCCAACGTTGCCCTGTGCAATTCCTGTTGGAGAGCCATTGTCGCCCGTATTCGTCCATGGGGGAATGCCTTGGCAGGGGCGCTACGCAAGGGCCAGGTCTTCGACGACGGCGAGGCCAATATCGCCGATGAAGGCGTCGGCCGCGTACGGGTCGTCGAAGCCCTGGGTGAGCACTGCCACCGCAGCTTCGCCGCCAGGCCCGCGAAGCATACCGACGTCGTGTGCGATGCCCGTCAGGCTGCCGCTTTTGCCCACGAAGGTTACGCCCTCCGGGAACCGGCGGGGCAAGCGATCCCGGTGCTGCTGGTCGCCGAGCAATTCCAACATCCAGACGGTTCGATCCACGCTCGCCGCCGTCCCATTCGCGATGGCGGAAAGCAGGCTGACCAGGTCGCCGGCCGTGGCGACGTTCTCGGGCGTTCCCTCATCGGGCAACCGGCCGAGAAAGCGGCGGTTGAGCGAGGTTTCCTTGAGCCCTAGGGACTGTTGGACACCGTGGACCGCCGGCAGACCGACGGCGTCGATCAGGACGTTCGAGGCGGTGTTGTCCGAGATCACGATCATCAGCCAGGCATGATCGCGGAGGGTGAGCTCCAGGCCGGTCTGGAGCCAGTTCAGCACGCCGCTGCCGCCAACCTTCTGCGTGGTCAGCACGGGCGCGGGATCGGCCAGCCGGAGCCTGCCCTCGTCCACCGCTCGGGCCAGGGCGACGAGGATGACCAGCTTGATCGTGCTCGCAGCGGGGAAGATGCGCCTATCGTCAAGATCGAACGACGCGCCGCTCCGGAGATCGCGGACGGCGACTCCGACGCTGACCTCGGCGGGCGCCGCGGCGAGCGCCACTTGCACCCTGGGCCACGGTTCGGCTCCGGATTCGACGGCCGCGGGTTCACGTCTGGTCACGGATTCTTGTCCTCCTCGCAGGGCGCCCGGCCGAAAGGTCCGGGCTGACCGCCATGCTATACTCACGCCGACTCCAGGGCGGCCAATGACCGCTCGATTTCGAGCGTCCCGCTCGGATCGTCGCGGAACAGCGCATGCGTTGGAAGGGTGGTAGACGGGTCTTCAATCGTCAAGAGGGACGACGATCGTACCCGCCGGTTTCCCGCATGACTCCTTGTGCCATCGTCTTCCCCGTTACACACCACCATTGCTCACCCGGTCACAGCTGAAATGTATGGCGACTGACCGATGTTGCGGAGGTCCACGACCTTGTTTCGTCCGCTATCCTCCCTGTTCGGGTTTTTCAGTCGCGATCTCGGCATCGATCTCGGAACGGCCAACACACTCGTCTACGTCCGGGGCAAGGGGATCGTCATTTCCGAGCCGTCGGTCGTGGCCATCGACGCCAAAACCAAGCGGGCGCTGTGGGTCGGCATGGAAGCCAAGGCCATGCATGGCAAGGCTCCCGATTCGATCATCGTGGTGCGGCCGCTCAAGGACGGCGTGATCGCCGATTTCGACACCGTCGAAATGATGCTCCACCACTTCATTCGCAAGGTCCATTTGCAGCGCCTGATGGCTCCCCACCCGCGCGTCGTGATCGGGATCCCGAGCGGTGTGACCGAGGTCGAGAAGCGTGCCGCCAAGGACGCCGCCCTCTCGGCCGGCGCCCGTGAGGCGTACACGATCGAGGAGCCGATGGCGGCGGCGATCGGCGCCGGGCTGCCGATCAACGAGCCGATCGGCAGCATGATTGTTGACATCGGCGGTGGCACCACCGAAGTGGCGGTGATCTCCCTCGGCGGTATCGTGGTCAATCATTCGATCCGGGTCGCCGGCGATGAAATCGACGACGCGATCATCCAGTACGCCCGCCGCGACCACAACCTGGTGATCGGCGATCGCACCGCCGAGAACGCCAAGATTGCCGCCGGTTCCGCCTACCCGCTCGAAGAAGAGGTGCGCGTGCCGTTGCGTGGCCGCGATCTCCTGACCGGCCTGCCGAAATCGGTCGAAGTCAGCTCGGTCGAGCTGCGTGACGCCATTTCGCAACCGGTGAACACGATCATCGAACTGGTGAAGACCTCGATCGAGGAAACGCCCCCCGAGCTGGTGGCCGATATCATGGAGCACGGCATCACCCTTGCCGGTGGCGGCGCCCTGCTGATGGGGCTCGACCGGCGCCTGCAAAGCGAGCTGCGAATGCCCGTGCACCGTGCCGAAGATCCGCTGACCTGTGTCGCCCGCGGCACCGGACGGGTCGCCGAATCGTTGCACCTGTATCAGCGGGCGCTCGCCAGTGGCCGCGAGATTCGACGCTAGGCGCCGGTTAACCGACGGCTGTGGGTCGGGAACGCGATGCTGACCAACAATCGTCGAAGGATGCGCTCCCAAATGTCGCGAACAGGTTTCGCTGCCGTATGTTGACCCAAACCCTGAAACACCTGGGACTAGAGCACGCGCGGCACTTGGCCGAAAGCCGATGACCACGATTTCCCTCCGCCGCGTCCTCGCGCTCGTGCTCGTCTTTGGGGCGATTTGTGGTGGGCTCATCGCGCTCGATCGCCAGAGCGCGCTGGACCCGGTGCGCAGCGGCCTGAACGAGATCGTGTCGCCCGTGTCGTCCGCCTTCTACGATGTCCTCGACCGCCGGGGCAGCGAATCGGATCTCGATGCGGAACTGGCGACCGCCGTCGCCGAGCGCGACGCGTTGCGGGCTGAGAACAGCCGGCTCACGGCCGACAACGTGGAACTCGGCCAACTGCGGGAAATGCTCGAGGTCGAAACGAGCAACCCGAGCGTCGACCTGACGAAAGCCAACGTCATCAGCCAGGACCCATCCGGCAACCAGAGGTCCATCGTGATCGATGTCGGGTCGGAGGATGGGATTCGTGAAGGCATGGCCATCGTCAGCCCGCATTATTACCTGGGACAGGTGAGCGACGTCACCCCGGAAACGTCCAAGGTGATGCTCATCATCGACGCCAGCCAGAGCGTGGGCGCCAAGCTGCAGGACACCCAGGGCGCCGGTATCGTCAAGGGCCAGTGGCAAGTGGGCAGTTACCTGACCATGCTCCGGGTCGAACCCGGCAATGCGCCGGCGGATGGCGAGTGGGTGGTGACGTCGGATTCCAACGAAGTCCAAACCCGGCAGGTTCCGCCGAACATCCCGATTGGCCAGGTCAACGGCGAACCGCGGGTCAACGAACAAACCTCGACCCTGGAGATCGACGTGCGGCCGGGCGTCGCCAACATCGGTGACCTCATGGTGGTCTACGTGGCGGTGGAAGTCGATGAATAGGTCCATCTCGTTTTCCAATGCCCGGCTGATCGCCAGCGTGGCCTCCGCCAAGGCGACCGCCGCCGGGATCCGCAGGCTGGGGCGCGGCGGCGGCACGTCCGCGCCCGGGCTCGTGGCTGAACGGGTC
>JBGTNF010000234.1:0-4803 GCA_041743205.1 Thermomicrobiales bacterium
GCCCATCCGCGCCCTCGAAGCGCGCGACCGGCTCCGTGCGCACGGGAATGCCCAGCGCCGCCAGACCCGCCCGCGTCGGCCCGTCGATCTCTTCCTGGCCATTCGTGAGCACCACGAGATCGGGCGTCCAGGTCGCCAACAAGGCCACGTGGCCCAGGTCCGGCGCGGGCGCCAGCACCGCCCAGGCTTCATCGCGCACTTCCCAGCCGTCGCAGAACGGGCAGGTGAACGCGCTCCGGCCCCAAAGTTGGCGAAACCCCTCGATCGGCGGCAGCACATCCCGGATTCCGGTCGCCAGGATCAGCTTGCGGGCGCCAACCTCGTCACCATGCGCGAACCGTACCTGAAACGCCCCGTCCTCGCCCTCGGCCGCCGTCGCTTCACGGTCGTCGATGCGGACCGTGGTGTACGGCACGAGTTGTTCCCGCCCGATCCGGCGCAATTCCAGCGGAGGCGCGCCATCGCGGGTGAAGAAGTTGTGGGCGGCGTGACTGGCGCCGTTGCGCGGCTCGTTGCCGTCCAGCAGGAGCACCGATCGGCGCGAGCGTCCCAGCATCAAGGCGGCGCTCAACCCGGCCGGGCCGCCGCCCACGATCACAACATCATATCGATCCATCCAGGACTCCCTTTCTCATTGATACTTAGTCTCATATTGGAAGCATAACTGATTCGTGCCCTGGCAACAACCACTGTCGGCATTCCAGCGATCGTCGCCAACGATCGATCCATAAGGGGAGTTCTCGACTGGCTTTCGCGTCAGGTCTTACGATTCATCAGGATGCGTGCTATCGTTGATAGCAAATGCTATCAGGAGGGACCTCATGTCGATCACACCGGAAGAGTTGGGACATATCGGACGGCAAGCGGATCACCTCCATCGGCAATCACGACAGCTCTTGAGCGATGGCATTCGTCGCGCCGCTCGGGCGGGATACACCCAGCGCGAGATTGCCACAGCGGTTGGCCGAAGCCAGCCGGAGGTTTCCCGGTTATTGCGGTTCGCTCCCCACAGCAGCCACGGTCGGCGGCTGGCTGCCCATCGCCGGGAGGTTCTCGTTCTCGCCCGCCAACACGGCGCGTCCAACGTTCGCGTTTTCGGGAGCACAGCGCGGGGAACCGACGGGTCGGAATCGGACATCGATCTGCTGGTCGATGTCGCTCCCGGCGTCGGTCTGTTCGGTCTGGCCCGCCTGGAAGTTGCCCTGTCGGACCTGCTCGGTCTGCCGGTCGACGTCATCCCCGCACATTCACTGAAGGATCGCATCGCCGAAGCCGTCCTGAAAGACGGGGTTCCGCTGTGAGCCAGTCTGACCAGGACATCATACGGGAGGCGCTCGAACATCTGGCGATCATGCACGCGCATCGCCAGCGTGGCGACATCGAAGACATTCTCATCGTCGATGGGATCTGCCTCCAGCTGGCGGCCGCCATCGAAAGTCTCTCCCGACTTCCCGAAGAGAAACGACTGGAACTCCTCGGCGACGATTGGCGCGCTATCTGGGCCACCCGTAACCGGATCGCCCATGCGTATGTGCATGTCAACGCCAACATCATTCTGGCTTCTGTGGACAATGAAGTTCCGCTGCTCGTCGACGTACTGACAGCGGCGCTTGAGGTCATCCCAGAGAACTGAGACGACGGAGCGCCGCCTCTGCCCTGCCTGACTTTCCCTATGCCATTGTCGGCAGCCACGCCTCCTCGGCCTCGAACATCTCGTCCACCATCGCCCGGATTTGATCGAGCGTGCAGTTGGCGGCCGTCAGCGGATCGAGCATAACCGCGTGGTAAACGTGCTCCCGCTTCCCTTCGAGCGCCGCCTGCACCGCCAGCCGCTGGACGTTGATGTTCGTCTGGTTGACCGCTGCGCACTGCGGCGGCAGCGACCCGAAGCGCGTCGGCTGGATGCCGTTCCTGTCGACGAGGCAGGCGACTTCCACGCAGCAATCGGCGGGCAGGTTGTCGATCAGGCCGCGGTTGGGCACATTGCCGTAGATCACGGTCGGGTCGCCGGATTCCATCGCGTTCACGATCCAGGCGCCGTACTCCTCGGATGTCTTCAATTCGGCGAGCAACTTCTCGACCAGCGTCCGGTCCGATTGCCGGGCAAGATTGTTGGCGGCGACCTTGTCGTAGTCCCAACGGAGCGGCACGTACTTCTCGATCAGCTCGTCGTTCTTGCGGAAGTACGGCAGGTATTCGCTGGCGTGCGGGCTGGACTCGGTGTGGAAGTAGCCGAAGGCGTTCATGATCTCGGTGCGCACCCGCTCGCCGCCCCAGACCCCGCGGTCCTGGGTGTCCTTATCCACGTACTTCGCGGTCATCGCCTGCTGGATCGCCGGCAGCAGGTCCTCGCCATCGCGCTGGAACTCGACGAACCAGGCCTGGTGGTTGATCCCGGCGCACTTGAAGGCAATGTCGTCGTACGCAACGCCAACGTTCTCGGCCAGCATGTCGGACGTTCCCTGCACGCTGTGGCAGAGCCCGACGTTGTTGATGCCCAGTTCGGTCAGGTACCAGCAGTTCATGACCATCGGGTTGGCGTAATTGATAAGCAGCGCGTTCGGGCAGACCTCGTGCATGTCCCGGGCGATCTCTTCGTATGCAGGATAGTTGCGCAGGAACCGGAACACGCCGCCGGGCCCGAGGGTGTCGCCGATCCGCTGGTCGACGCCGTACTTGCGCGGAATTTCCATGTCGTGCCGGTAGACGTCCGGTCCGCCGACCATGAAGGTGACGATCACGTAGTCGGCGTCGGTCAGGGCGGCGCGGCGGTCGTCGGTGGCCGCGATCGTCGCTCCGAAGCCGTAGTGGCTGGCGAGCTCGCGCGCCTCCGCGGCGTTGTGCTCGGCCCGTTTCAGGTCGAGGTCCATTAGCGAATACTCGGCGTTCTGGAGCGCCGGGACCGAGAGCAGGTCGGCCGTCAGGCGCAGCGGAAAGGTGACGCCGCCGGCGCCGATGATCGCGATTTTCGGCGTTCGGGTCGATGTCGTCGGTGTCGTGCTCACGAGGCAATCTCCTGTGTGGCGGCCTTGGCGGCCCAGGCGGGCAGCCACGGCGCTTCGGCGGCGAAGAGGTCGTCGGTCATCGCCCGGATTTGGTCGAGCGTCAGCAACGCCCCGCTCAGCGGGTCGAGCATGATCGCGTGGTAAACGTGTTCGGCGTTTCCTTCCAGGGCGGCGCGGACGGCGAGTTGCTGGACATTGACGTTGGTCTGATTCACCGCGGCGCACTGCGGCGGAAGCGACCCGAGGCGGGTTGGCTGGATGCCATTTTTGTCGACCAGGCAGGCGACCTCCACCGAGCACCCTTCGGGCAGGTTGTCGATGAGCCCGCGGTTCGGCACGTTGCCGTGGATCACCACCGGCTCGCCGGTTTCCATCGCGTTGACGATCATCGCCCCGTATTCGAGCGACGGCTTGAGTTCGGCCTTCAACTCTTGCAGCAGCTTGCGGTCGGAGTCCTCCGCCACCCGCGACGACGAGAGCTCGAAGCAATCCCAGCGCTTGGGAATGAATGCATCGACCCGCGCCGCGTCCTTGCGGAAGTACGGCAGGTACTCGCTGGCGTGGTGGCTGGACTCGGTGTGGAAGTACCCGAACGCGGCCATGATCGAGGTGCGGACCTGTTCCGAGCCGCCCTCGTAGTCGGAATCGCCCCGGTCCGCGTCGCTGTGGTCACCGGTGTCCTTCGCGAGCCCGGCCGAGACGGTCCCGGCCAGGTGGCGATTGGCCATCACCTCCCGCAGCCGGGGGTAGAGGTCTTCATCTCCGCGCTGGAAGTCGAGGAACCAGGCCTGGTGGTTGATGCCACCGGTCCGGAACGTGACCTCCTCGTACGGCACGCCGAGGTGGCGGGCCAGCATCCGGGATGTGCCCTGCACGCTGTGACAGAGACCCACCGACGCGATCCCAAGCTCACTCAGGTACCAGCAGTTCATCGCCATCGGGTTGGCGTAGTTGATGAGCAGGGCGTTGGGGCAGAGCTCGTGCATATCCCTCGCGATCGCGGCGTAGGCCACCGACGAGCGCAGGAAGCGAAAGACCCCGCCAGGGCCAAGCGTGTCCCCAACCGGCTGGTCCAGCCCGTACGTACGCGGAATCTCGACATCGTGTTCGTAGGCCTCGACGCCGCCAACCTGGAACGTGACGATCACGTAGTCGGCGCCGTCGAGCGCGGCCCGCTGGTCGTCGGTCGCCGCGATCGTGGCCGGGAAGCCGTAGTGGCTGGCCAGGTCGCGGGCGGCCGTTGCCGTCCGCTCGGCCCGTTCCAGCGAGAGATCCATGAGCGAATAGGTTGCGCCCCGCAGGGCGGGGAACGAAAGCAGATCGCCCATCAGGCGCAACGGGAACACTACGCCCCCGGCGCCGATCATCGCGAGTTTGGGTCCAGCACCCATCGAGATTTACCCCATTTCGTAGGGGTCGATCCGCCCCGCTGGACGTATCGACCCGCGTTGGCGACCGGATGGTGCGACGTTGCGGTCAATGTCCGCTACCCGCTTCCTCCCAGCGGGCGCGCATCCAGGCCACCGATTTCGGCAAGGCGATCTCGTACGGGCCGGAGAGCACCGCGCCGCCCGGCGAGAAGCACTCGACGCTGACGAAGCCGTCGTACCCGATCTCCTGGAGCGCGGCGAACGTCGGCCGCGGATCGAGCGCGCCGGCGCCCGGTTCGAGCCGGTTGTTGTCGGCAGTGTGGACGTGCCCCAGCCACGACCCGGCCTCCCGAATCGGCTGGGCCATGTCCGCTTCCTCGATGTTCATGTGGAAGAGGTCGGCGAGCGCGCGGACGCGCGGGTGATCG
>JBGTNF010000235.1:0-3127 GCA_041743205.1 Thermomicrobiales bacterium
GATCCGCGACAACATCCGCTACGGCAAGCTCGACGCCACCGACGAGGAGATCGAGGCGGCGGCCCGGCTCGCCAACGCCGACGGCTTCATCCGCCGACTGCCCCACGGCTACGAGAGCGAGCTTTCGGAGCGCGGCGGCAACCTGAGCCAGGGTCAGCGCCAGTTGCTGGCGATCGCCCGCGCCGCGGTTTCCGACCCCGCGATCCTGATCCTCGACGAGGCCACCAGCAGCGTCGACACCCGCACCGAGCGCCACATCCAGGAGGCGCTGCTGCGGTTGATGGCGGGCCGCACCAGCTTCGTGATCGCCCACCGCCTGAGCACGATCCGCTCGGCCGACCAGATCCTGGTCATCAACCACGGCGAGATCGTCGAGCGCGGCACGCACCAGGAGCTGCTGGTGACCGAGGGCTTCTACGCCCGGCTCCACAACAGCCAGTTCCGGGGCGACGACGACCTCGCCCGCGACGAGGAACGGGCCCGGATCGCCGAAGCCGAAGTGCTCGCCATCTCCCGCGGCCGGGATTAAGTCGACAGGCTTAAAGGCAGAACCCCAGGGTCGTCGACTTCGCCGAAGCGAGTGATGGATACCCTGGGGTTTTACGACCAGAGGATAGCATTCGCGCCAATTGTGCTCAGGGCCAGGGATGTGCCGTGCACGAGCGAAGGCGACGTGATTGGTTGCGGCGTACGTGTCGAACCTGGAACGACAGGTATCCCGGCCGTCCTTCTGGGCACGCTACGGCGCTGGAGTCGCCGTCGCCTCGATGATGCCGAGTTGCCGCCACAAGGCGAAGCCGCCTTCCTCCGACCAACTCTCCGCAACAACCCCGCACTCTACCCGGAAGATGCTGATCCCGGTGACGGAGATCGGTTCGCCGGTTGGCTCGGCGCCCAGGAACGGGCCGGTGAACGTCCCGGTTTGGGTGAAGCGAACAGCGACCAGGTTGCCGTCAGCGATGACTTCGTCGTTGCTGTGAACCAGATCGGGAAACGCCGTCAGGAACGACTGCACGCCATCCTGGAGCGCCTTCGCCCCCACGGCATCGGCGTGCATCCCAAAATGGTGAATCGTGTCTGGACTGACGAGCGATTCGTACAGGGAAAGCTCCCCGGAGTTCCAGACCTCGAACCACTGCACGGCGATGTCCGCATTGGCGGCTTCGCTGCCCGGCGCGCAATCCGCCGCCGGTGTCGCCTCGGCACCAGGCGTGGCGATCGCGCTGTCGTCTATGACCAGGTTCAGGCCAACCTGGGAAAGGGTATCGACTTCCGCCCACGCTTCGACGATCTGGCCGCACGCGAAGCGGAACATGTTGATGCCGCTCCACGAGGCCGGCTCGCCGCTTGGCGGGACACCGTGATACGCCGCCGCGAACGTGCCGGTGGCCAACCACCGCAGGACGACGAGGTCGCCGTCACTGAGGGATTCCTCGACCGTGAAGCGCACATCGGGAAAGGCGTCCAGGACATCGCCGAGAACCTGCTTGATGCCTTCGGGATTGGGCGTCTCCGGATAGAAGATCAAATCGTGCCGCCCGTCCGCGGCGACGATCTCGTCGATGACGTCGAAGTTGCGCTCGTTGAGGGCTTCCTCGTACCAACGCCTGGCGACGGCGACATTCTCCGCTTCGCTCAGGGAGATGCAGGCGTCGGGTGGGCTGCCCACGGGAGATGCCTCCTGGGCGACGGCGGAGTGGTGCAGCGCCAAGCCACTGGTGCCGAGCGCGACGGCCCCCAGCCCCAGTCCATTCTTCACGGCAGTCCGGCGCGAGAAGCGGCTGGCGAGGGCCGACGCGAGCCGGTCGAAACGTTGGGCGTCCACGGGCATTCCTCCTGGTGATGTTGGCCCCGACCTTCTCCGGCCGGCTATGGACGGCAGAGACTGCCACCCACCCCCATCCTGCCCACCTCCCATGCCATGCGCATCGTAGAAACTACGAGGGGTGAGCCGGATTTCGAACCAGCAACCACCTCGTAGTTCCTACGATGTGCTCGAAACAAGCGCGGAGCATGATGTCTCTTGACGGTCGAGTGACGACGGTCGTGGGACGGGAACGTCCCGGTGGTGCACATCATCAGGAGGTACACGCGTGGATTCCCAACGTTTCGACCGGCTCTCATCGGCTTTGACAAGCCGCTTTTCGCGCCGGGATTCGCTCAAGCTCTCCGGCCTTGGATTGGGCGCCGCGGCCCTCGGCGGCCTGGCGCTGCACCAGTCCGGCGTCGCCCAGGAGGCGTCTCCCACCGCATCCCCCCAGGCGGAATCGCTCGGCCTGGCCCACGGCGAGCGCACCTTCTACCTGTTCGTCCAGACCGCGAGCAGCGGGACCTGGGCGCCGAAAGATGGCGAGGAGGGCGTCTACACCCTGACCCTCAACGGCCTCCCGGCCCAGACCGTCTACTTCTCCGATCGGCCCGAACGCATCGTCGGCACGCAGAGCACCACCGACTTCCTGAACGCCCTCGGCTTCCCGGCCGACAACCCGCCCAACGCCGCGCTCGTCACCACCACGGACGCGGGCGAGGACATCCTCGTCATCGAATTGTTCAACCCGGCCTACACCGAAGGGGACGGCCCGGAGGGCGCAACACTGACCTACGACGCCCGGATCCTGGAGAACTTCTACGAGACCAACCTCGGCGGGGTGGCCGAGCTCCAGTCCGCCCCGGACGGGATGCCGGCGGCGTTCGACGGGGCCAGCCTCTTCATCGACGACTGCGCGAATGGGTCAGCGACCTGCTCCCGCCGAAACGACAACGGTAGTCTGTACACGGTGGGCACCGCGAGTTTCGGATGCTGCTACAGCTTCCCCAAATGCTCCAGCTGCCACGATGTGGGCGACATCTGCAACTCCGTCGCAGGCTGTGAAGATGGCGGATGCAATGCCGACTTCAACCACAACTGCTGGGTGTAACGGGCCGGCCCACCGCTCTCGGGAAACGTGAGCGGTGGGTCGGCGACGTGGTCGTGCCCCGGCTGGCGAGAGGAACATCGCAATGATCGACGGACTATCGGCAACCTGGCTGGTCGGGAGCAGCACCGCAATTGGGGCTGGGGCCCTGGCTGCGCACACCTGGCTCATTGGCCAGGTTGCTGGCCAGCAGGGCCGGCTCGCCAGCCGGT
>JBGTNF010000236.1:0-2873 GCA_041743205.1 Thermomicrobiales bacterium
GCGGTTTCGAGCGATTGTCGCTTGCCGGCCTGGAAGGCAGCGTGGAAGCCCGCTTCCCCCAGCTCGGCGTGCAGTTCGTGAAGCAAGCCGTTGATCTCGAGCCGGCTGCGGTGGGTGATGCCGATCTGGTGCCCTTCACGCATCGTCGAGGTGCTGCCGATCAGGCGCGCCGCCGAGGCGAAGCGTTTGTCGGTTGCGGCGGCGGCGGCCAGCGCGTCGACGACATCGGCGAGCAGGCGCCGCGAGCCCATCTGGCGCAGGATCAGCAGCGATTCGGTCAGCCATTCCATGCCCAGCGTGAGGAGCCCCCGGCGCACGGCGACCTTGCCCTGGCCAAGCAGGATTCCGGCTTTGCCGAAGTGATCGTCGACCTCGGTGGCGTAGACCATGCCCTCGGCGTACCAGTGTTCGGCGGCGTCGGTGTCGCCGCGCAGGTAGGCCACCATGCCCAGGTTGCTGTACGAGAGCGCGATGCCGCGCTTGTTGCCGATCTCGCGACGGATCGCCAGCGCCTCGCCGTGATAGGCGGCCGAGAGGTCGTAATCTTCCTCGAAGCAGGCAATGTCACCGAGGTTGCTGAGGGTGTTGGGCAGGGCGATGGTGTCGCCGATCTGGCGCCGGATCGCCAGGCTCCGTTCCAGCAACACGCGCGCGGCGTCGAACTTGCCCTGGATCAGTTCCAGCAGGCCCATGTTGTTGAGCTCGTCGCCGATGCCGCTGGTGTCGTCGATCGTCTCGTAGAGCTCCATGCTCTGCATGTAGCAGGCGTGGGCTTTCGTGTACTGGCTCAGTTCGAGCGCCAGGTTGCCGAGGTTGTTGAGGGCCAGGGCCCTTGCTCCCAGCGGCACGCCGGTGGCGGCATTGAGCGACCGGCTGAGCCAGCGCGAACCTTCGCTGATTTGCCCCCGCACCAGCCAGTAGCGCCACAGGCCCGACGCCAGCCGCACGCCCTCGACCGACGCCGAGCCAGGCAGGTCGAGCCCGGCCTGCAACGCGAGTCGCAGGTTGCCTATTTCCTGGTCGAGCCGGCGGAGGATGATGTGCTGGTTCGGTCCGATCAGGTCGAACTCGAACGACACCATCAGGTCCGTGAAGTAGCGCAACACGCGGCGGCGGACGGTATCGGTTTCGCCGGCCTCGTTGAGCCGCCCGAGGCCAAACTCGCGGATGGTTTCGAGCATCCGGAAGCGATATTCGTTCTCGCCCTGGTCGACCCGGATGATGAGGCTCTTGTCCAGCAGCGACAGCATGCAATCGAGCACATCGAATGGGTCCTCGGTTGCTTCCCCAACATCGGGCGGCACGTCGACGATATCGGTGGCGGCCCCGAGCGAGAAGGATTCGCTGAAGATCGCCAGCCGGCGGAAGACGATTTGCTCATCCGGGGCGAGCAGGTCGTAGCTCCAGCGGATGGCGTCGCGCATGGTCCGCTGGCGCGACGGCAGATCCCGGGGACCACCGGTGAGCACGCCAAGCCGGTCGTTCAGGCGTTTGAGCAGGGATTCCACCGAAAAGATCTTGATCCGGACGGCGGCCAGTTCCAACGCGAGCGGCAAGCCGTCGAGCCGGGCGCAAATCTCGGCGACGATGACGGCGTTCTTCTCGTTCAACGTGAAGCTGGGGGTCACCGCCCGGGCCCGCTGGACGAAGAGCGCGACCGCTTCGTTTGCCGCCAGCGCGGACAGGTCGATTGGAACGCCGGGTTGCGGTGGAACCAGCGGCGGCACCGCGAATTCCTGTTCGCCCTGCACGTGCAGGGGCATCCGGCTCGTGACAAGAGCCTTCACGCCCGGACAGTGCGTCAGGATGTCGACCACTACGACCGCCTCGCCGATGACGTGCTCGAAATTGTCGAGCACCAGCAGCACCTGGCTGTCGCCGATCGTGGTCACGAGGCGGGTCATCAGGGTTGATTGGTCCCCGACCGGCACGCCCAGCGCCTGGGCGACCGCCGACCGCACGAGTGACGCGTCGCGGACGG
Source organism: Thermomicrobiales bacterium (assembly GCA_041743205.1). GTDB lineage: Bacteria > Chloroflexota > Chloroflexia > Thermomicrobiales > UBA6265 > JACCYX01. The sequence continues at coordinate 1,982 of JBGTNF010000236.1, forward strand.
CGGAGAGGTTGACGAAGACGACGGTCCAGTCCGCATGCCCGTTGACAAGGCTGGCCGTGCGCAGGGCGAGCCGGGTTTTGCCGACGCCGCCGGGGCCGGTGAGCGTCAGCAGGCGCAGGTCGGGATCGGCAAGGAAGGCGAGGGTGGCTTCGGTTTCCTGGGCGCGACCGATCAGCGGCGTTAGTGGCCGGGGAATCGGTTCGGTGGTCAGCGTGCGGCCGGAACCCGGCGACGCCTGTTCCCTGGAACCCTGGGATGGCTGCGAATCACTCATCGTTGCTCAACCGCTGAACCTTGCGGCACGACCGGGGGCCTGGCCAGATTTCAGGGATTGCAACTCCATCAATCAATGGTCGCGACCGCCCCGATGGCAATCGCGTTCGATCCGATTCTGGCCGAACGCATGCATCGCGCATTGGGATGGTAGCGAAGCTCGCCATCTGCGCCAGCCTGATGCGCCGATGGAATACGAATGGAAACGGCGTTGCCGAGCCTGCGTGGCAGAGCGGTGACGCCACGCGCGGCAGGGTGAAAGAAGCTGCGTTCGAAACCTGGATGGACTCATCGTTGTACCCTGCAACCCCCGTGTCAAAGTACGCTTCCAGCGTGCACGGCCTGACCCGATCCGTCAAGATGACTCGCGCAAGCCGAACGGCCCATCATCGCCAGCGCCGCCCGGGTCGCCCGGGTCGCCAGCGCCGCCCGGGACCGGCATCCGCACAGGCGTCCAGCGCGTACGCTGGATTGGGTTCACCGCGACCACCCGACAGACGAACCGCAGCCAAAGGACACCCTTCATGATCGACCGGCGACGGTTTGCAGCGCTTCCCCTGATCGCCTTCGCGCCCGGCGGCGCCGCGCTGGCTCCGGTGGCCAAGGTGGCCGCGCAACC
>JBGTNF010000237.1:0-3413 GCA_041743205.1 Thermomicrobiales bacterium
GCCCTGCCCCGTCTGCGGCGGCTGGACCGACTGGCGCGGCACGTGCCAGACCTGCGCCCGCCGCAACGCCCGGTTGATGGAGCTCAAGCGTGAAGAAGGCCGCCTGCTCGACGAGCGGGCCCAGGAAGCGGAGGAGCGACAGCGACTGGTGGAAGGCATGCCGCTGGCCCGCAAACGGCTGCGGGACGTCGACAGCGATCTGGCGCGACTGGGCGAGGCGGCCCCCTAAGGGGTTCGCGCCCGGCGTGCGACGGCGTAAACTGGAGATCACCGTCCCGTTCGGCGCCATTGGCAATCCGGTTGGAGCATCCCATGAACACGCTCGCCGACGTCATCGAATCGACCCTGCTGGCGCGACAAGCGATCGGCGTCGTGCTGATCCTCCTCTGCGCCGTGGCGGTCTATCGCAACCGTCCCTTGCTCCGGGAGGTCTGGCACGATCCGGCGCGTTTCTGGCGCGCGATCGCCCGCATGGCCGCCGTCATCGGGATCGTGACGCTGGCCTGGGTCGCGCTCTTCGACGACTGGCTGCAACTGGTGGCCGAGCCCTACCGGCTTTCGATGCCGTGGGATTACCAACGGGTCGTCTTCGACCCGGTGGACCCGACGTTGCGGGCGGTGAGCGTCGTCCTGATTGTGGCCGCCCTGGCAGCGCTGGCCTGCCTCTTCGCCCGGCACGTGGGCGGGTACGGGTTGCAAATAGTGACCCTGGCGCTCTCGGCGATGATCTGGACGCCGATCTTCATCATGAACCAGCGGCTCAACGCGATGATCGTGCAGGGCGCCGAGGCCAGCGAGACGCTGCCGGAAGTGCTCGGCCTGGGCGCCTTCTGGATCGTCAGGACGGCTTTGGGCATGGTCACGATCGGCGCGACGCTGATGACCGGGATGATGCTCCTGGCGCTGGTCGCGACGGCGATCCTGGACCTCTTCGGTCTGCGCCGGCAACGGATCACGCACGAGGCGGACGGTTTCTTCGCCGAGCTCCAGCGCCGGGCCGCGCAACGCGAGGACATCCCGCTAAAAACGCTGTGGCGTCCGATCCGCCGTCCCCTGTAGGGCCCGACCGGACGCCGTAATGAACCATTGGCGAATGATGGATGTCAGAAGCGCCGCACACCATCTCGCCGGATTGGAGTTGACGTTTTGACCGAAGCACCTTCGACCACCAAGAAGTCCCTGGCACTGCCGCCGATCGTGACCGCCGACGATTGGCAGGCACGGCTCGATGAACTGGCGCAACGGGAAGAGGCGCTCAACGCGGCGCATCTGGAACTGGGCGCGGCCCGGCGGCGGATGCCGATGACGCGCGTCGAGAAGGACTACCGCTTCATCGGTCCAGACGGGGAAGTCGGCCTGGCGGACCTCTTCGCGGGCCGCCGGCAACTGATCCTCTACCGCTTCTTCTACGAACCTGGCGTCTCGAGCTGGCCGGAAGGCGCCTGCGAAGGCTGCTCGATGTTTGGCGAGAGCGTCACGCACCCGGCGCATCTCGCGGCCCGTGACGTGTCCATCGCGTTCGTCTCGCCCGCGCCGCAGGAACGGATCGACGCCTACCGTGAACGGATGGGTTGGGTCATTCCGTGGTACACGCTGGTCGGCGATGACTTTTCGCGCGACTTCGGGGTGGAGGAATGGTTCGGGATCAACGTCTTCCTGCGTGATGGCGACGACGTGTACCGCACCTATTTCGTCAACGGCCCCGCGCTCGAAGCAGTCGGCACATCGTGGTCGCTCCTCGAACTGACGCCGTTCGGGCGGCAGGAAATGACCGAGGACTCGCCGCCGGGCTGGCCGCAGGACGAGCCGTACGCCTGGTACCGGCTCCACGACGAATACGAGTAAGGCGGGCGTGAGGGCGGCAGGCGTCCGCGCTTTCGCCGAAGCAACGGGCCGATACGGGATCGACACCTACGAGTGGTTCGCGCCCTCCAACGTGGGCACGACCAGCCAGACCTGCCGCCACAGTAGCGAATGCAACATATCGAGGCCGGTTGCCAACGCCTCCCCCACCGTCATTGCGAACTTGCGAGGCAGCGAAGCGATATCTCCCGCCGAAGGCGGTACGCGGCTGACCCGCAGGACGATACCGGCTTCGCCGTATCCAGCGGGGCTGGGATGTCTCGCTGGCGCTCGACATGACAGTTGGGTATGGAAGGCCAGATGCGATGTTCGTGGCTATGAAGTCTTCCCTACGGCGACATGCGGACGCTGGCGAGTTTCATGACGGTGCGGAACTGAAAGCAGAACTCCAGGCCGTCCTTCGGCCGGAAGGCGACGGTGCGATCTCCGGCGCGCTCGACGCCCTGGGCCAGCACGGCCTGGTCGGCGCGGGACTGGTGGTCGAACTCGAGCTCGACCGTCGTTCCGGCCGGCAGCACGAACGGCGTGGCCGACGCCACGGCGCCCATCGCCCGCTCGGCGGCCTCCCGGATCAAGTCCTGAGCCTTCAATGGGTGGAAGTGGAGGGCGGCGGTACTCGAAATGCCCTGCTTGACGGCGACGCCGACAACCTGCGGGCCAAGCAGGTCCTGGGCCTGGGCGACCGCTTTCTCGTCGCCGGTGACGAGCGTGACCGGGACGCCAAAGTGCCCGGCGATGGCGGCGTTGATCCCGAACTCGCCGGTTGACCGGCCGTCGAAACGGACATCGTTGAGCCAGGTTGTCCAGGTGTGGGCAAGCGGCCCGCCGGGGGTTCCGGCCTTCGCGTGGTAGCCGGTGTAGAAGACGGCGCCAATGCCATCGAGGTCGACGCCCTGCATCATCCCGAGCGGCTTGTCGTTGCCGGAGATGTAGCGGCAGGCGGGGTGCAGCTCCTCGCCGACGAGGTTGCGCTGGCCATCGTGACTGTCGTTGACGATGACCTCCTCGGCCCCGCCGGCCAGGGCGCCCTCGATCGCCGCGTTCACCTCGCGCGTCATCCGCAAGCGGGCGCGTTCGTACTCGACCTGGTTCGCGGGCTCGCCCCCGGCGCCCTCCGGCGGCGTGACGTGAACCCACGACGAGACGCCGGCCGTGCCTTCCATATCGGCGGAGATCAAGACCTTCATGTGCATCCTTCAGCGAGATCGTGCGGCTGGCGACCAGCCGTTTGATAGCCTACCGGAGACGGCGGCTGGCGAGAGACATGACGTTGACCGATCGAAACCGTTTCCCATCGCAAACAAAAACCGCCCCGGGAAATCCCGGAGCGGCCATTGATGATGCGCAGTTTTCAAACCGAAGTGACTTGCGTTCACGGCCGTTCCGCCGAGAATGCCGCCCTACTTGGCCTGGTTGCGGCGTCGACGGCGCTCGGCCTTGCGGCGCTTGGCCCGATTCTCTTCCTGAACGCTAATGAACCGCAGCCCACGGCGATATTCCCGGATGATCCCGGATCGTTCGATGCCCTTGTTGAACCGCCGCAGCAACTG
>JBGTNF010000238.1:0-4873 GCA_041743205.1 Thermomicrobiales bacterium
CCTGGGCGAGCACCCGATGTCCGAACTCCTCGATCGGTTGCGCGAGCAGGCAGCGGCGTACGAGGCGGCCGATCCTGGCCGGCCCGTCCTGCCCGCCTTCGAGGTCATCGCGGTCATGGCCCAGCGCGAGCCCGGCGCCGACGGCACGTATCGGACCCGGGCTTCGGCGGATGTGCTGGAGGCCGTCGTAGAGTTCGCCGGGGCGAACGGCATCCCGCTCATCCTGGACGTGCAGCCGGGCCGGGCTCCCCTCGCCAATGAAATCGACGCATTGGAACTCTGGCTCGTTCGGCCCCACGTTCACCTGGCGCTCGACCCGGAGTGGGCCATGTCGGTCGGCCAGAAACCGACCGTGGAGTTCGGGAGCATGGACGTGGCGACGATCACCGAAGTCCAGAATAAACTCGCCGCGCTGGTTCGCGATCTGGAGCTGCCGCCGAAGCTGCTGATCGTGCATCAATTCCATGCGGGCATGATCCGCGGCAAGGCGTTGCTCCGGCCGGTCTCAGGCGTGCAACTCGTGATCGACGCCGATGGGGTCGGCGATCACCGCTCCAAGCGCCAAGCCTACGACAAGCTCGTACGCCAGGACATCATCGAGTTCGGCGGCGTGAAGCTCTTCTACACGCAGGACGAGCCCCTGATGACCCCCGACGAGGTGCTGGCCCTGATCCCGCCGCCAGATGTGGTGATCTATCAGTAACCTGGGGCGCTAGCTGACCGTTTTCAACATGATCGTGGGTTTGCGTGGCTTGGCCACGGCCTGGACCGCGAGCTGGTGGGCAACCCGCTCGGCGAGGTGCGCGAAGGCGATCGCCGAGGCCGATTCCGGGGCGGCGACCACGATCGGGACGCCCTGGTCCCCGCCGACGCCAATTGCCGGTTCGATCGGGATCTGGCCCAGCAGCTCCACGCCGTTCTCGTCGGCGGTACGCTGGCCGCCGCCTTCGCCGAAGATGTTGTACCGAACGCCATCGCTGGGGGAGATGAAGCCGCTCATGTTCTCGACGATGCCCAGGATCGGCGTCTTCACTTCCTGGAACATCTTGAGCCCCTTGACGGCATCGGCCAGCGCCACCTGCTGCGGCGTGGTCACAATCACCGCGCCGGCAATCGGGATCTTCTGGACGAGGGTCAACTGCACGTCGCCGGTGCCGGGTGGCAGGTCGAGCACGAGGTAATCGAGGTTGCCCCAGTTCACATCGTTCAGGAACTGGTTGATCAACTGCGCCACCAGTGGCCCGCGCCAGATCAGCGCCTTGGTGGGATCGAGGATGAAGCCGATGCTCATCAGGCTTACGCCGTGGGCTTCGAGCGGGACGATCTTGTTGTTGGCCATCATCGGCTTGTCGCTGGCGCCCATCATCAGCGGCACGCTCGGCCCGTAGACATCGGCGTCGAGCAGCCCGACGCTGGCCCCGGCCTGGGCGAGGGAGACGGCGAGGTTGGCGGCGACGGTCGATTTGCCGACGCCGCCCTTGCCGGAGGCGACGGCGATCGGGTTCTTGACGCCGGGGATCGGTTGGGCGTCGGTCCGGCCGCCGCCGCTGGCGCGGACTTTCGTGCGCCACTCGATCGCGACCTGGCCAACGCCGCCGACGGTGCCGAGGGCAGCCCGCACGTCGCGCTCGATCTTCTCGCGGGTCGTGCGGATCGGGCTCAGCAGCTCGATCAGGAGCTGCACGTCGCGGCCATGGATGCGCACTTCGGACACCAATTTGAGATCGACCAGCCCGCGGCCGGTTGCCGGCTCTGACACTCCTCGCAGCGCGTTGAGCACCTGGTCTTGCGTGAGCACGCCAATACCGTTCTCGGTCATGGGAAAACGCCTGAACCTTTCCTGCACGGGATCATGTGGGTAGCGGTTACGCCAGAGCGGGCCAGCATCAGCCGATCCAGCTGCGCGGCGCCGTTGACAGGCACGATCGCCCGGCGACGGCGCGCGGAATGACGCCGCCACAAGTGTAGCTGGGGCGTCGAGGCTGGTTTACCGGAAAGATAGGCTGGATGGGCGGTTCCACTGCCGTCGATCGCGCGGCGCCTGGAGGAGGCCGGCCCGACCGACTGCTACGTCGCGTTCATCGAAATCGATGGGGCGGGCGATGAGCAGGCCTTGACGACGGACGCCCAGGCCGACATCCACTGGGTGCGTCGCCACGGCGCCGAACCCGGCGCCAGCACCGTGATGGAGGTTGCGCTGCGGCGGTTTGCGTTCCCAGGTGGAGACTTCTTCACCTGGGTGGGCGGCGAAGCTACCACCCTGCGCTCGATGCGCCGCTACCTGGTGCGGGAGCGAGAGGTAAATCCCGAGCTGGCGTCGTTCTCCGGCCACTGGAAACGGGGCGTCGCCGGTCACGATCACCACGAGCCGATCGAGAATTAGGGATTCGGATCAGCCGCCTGACTGACCGGGCGGCTGGCCATGACTGACCGGCAGCTGACCTATCGGTAGCCGCCGGTGGAATCGGGCAGCTTGCGTCCGACGTGACCGACCACGAATTTCCTGCAATCCTCATCGACGTACCAGTAAATGTAGAGCGATTTGTGGGCGTTGCCCTTGCCGTTCTTGAGGTGTGGGCCGAGCTTGATCATGGTCGTGTCGCCATTGCGTACGTATCGACGCGCGTAGTGATGTCCGTGTTCACCGCGTGCGCTATCCGATATGTCGGTTTTGAACTGATGTTCCGTGGCTCCGACCTCCCGCATCACTTCCTGCAGCTTGGCGTTGGGGTCGTCGTGGTAACGCCGGGCAGCCTGGTGCAGCCGCAGGAGATGTTGCCAGACGATGTCCATGCCGTTGCCGAAATGACCTTCGGCCGCGGATTGGTGCGCGTCGGGCAGGAACTCCAGGCACGACGTGTCCACCTCGCGAGCCACGAACGCCACGGCATCGGACACCGATCCGATGGACCTTGTCTCTGCCACGATATCGACGGGGTGCGGGCCGAGAGCGGCCCGGCCGCTTGTTGCAACAGCGTTTTGCAGCAAAAGTTTTTCCGATTCGAGGGCGTACGACCGCTCCTGAAGGTCCTGGTATTGCTTGTTCACTTCGTCCAGTCGCTCGACCAGATCGTAATAATCCTGGGCCGTCGCTTCAGCCCGTTGTTCGGACATTTCGCGCGCCCGGTCGATCATGGCCCGGGTTTTCTGCTGCTGCGCCGATTCGTACAGGCTCCACGTTTGGACATCGGAACCGATGCCGATGGCTGACGCGGGGGCCAGCACGCCGAAGATCATCGCCGGGAAGCGATCGTGCAATTGCTCGTTGAGGATGCGCAACGAGATCCAGAGTTGATGGCGATAGGGATCGTCGTTCGCCGAGAATTCCGGCCAATAGATGCGCACCGCTCCGGAATGGCAACTCAACCGTCTCCCGAATCGATCAGTCAACGCGTACGCGCTGCGAAAGGACGGGAGCACGTAGACGCGGCCCAACCCCAATATGGCCCCCGCTATGTCTTGCGGGTCGCACAGCAGCTCTTCCTGGTCGGTCCGTGAGATGACGATGACTGGGGCGAACCGGCTGGAGCGAGCGATCTCGTGGCACAGGCGGTCCATGTCCGTATCGGCCAACCACGTTGGATGAGGGCGGACGGAGACGTTCCCGCCGGAAGCCTCGGAGAATTCGCCTACGAGCGCCCGGACGATTCCGGGAACCTTGAAATCGAACGCCCAAGGCTGGATCCGGTCGATCGTCGACCCCAGCAAGGCCCGGATCGTGACGACTTCCTCGCCATCTTCCTCGCGTGCCTGGATTTCGATCCGCATTTGCACATGGTTGACGTTTCCGGAGTCCGAACGATAGGGGTGAACCACCACGGCCCGCCAGGCTCGTTCATTGGCGACGACCAGGTGCAACGCCCGTACGTAACTGCCATTGGTGGGATGCCGGCCGCCTTCATCCGCGTTCGGGTTGGAGCCGACTGGTATTCCGTACTGCTGACCAAGATCCCACAACCACTTGTGACACAGGGCCACCGCGCGCTCATGCAGACCGGACGCAGGGTGGCGTTCATCGGGCAGAATCGTCAGTCGCGTCGCATAGACCGGTCCCATGAACCACCTCGCGGGAGCGTTGCGGGGTATGTGAAGACGCTCCCGCCATTGTCGCATGGAGAGGGCGGCCGACGCCCGTCAGCCGCCCGTCAGTCGCGCGGAGGCTGGCCCAGGCTGCCCGTACCGCCGCTGCCGGCAACGTACTCCGGGTCGATGCCGAGCAGGATCGTGCCGGTGAAGCCGTCCTCGATGGCGTCCGGGTTGACCTGCTCCAGGGTGACGAACACGCTTTCGTCATCGAGGTGGGGGGCAAGGATGCCGTCTTCGGCGGTCGGCAGGAAGTCCGACGTGCGGGTAGCGTAGGGTTCGATGTCGGCGACGAGATCGGTGATCGCGTCGTCGAAACCGATCTGCCCGGTGTGAGCCGTCGCGCCGCCCTCGTACGTCCCATCTTCGGTCGCGCCGCCAAGGTGGACCGAGAGGTGGATATGGATGGCGCGGCCGCCGTACCAGCCGGGGTAAACGGTGTTGAAGGTCACGGCGCCGGCCTCGTTGCTGAGCTGGATCCCGCGCAGGAACGTGCCGGCGTCCGAACCGTCATCGACGTACCCGCCGTCGCCGGCCTGGCCGCCGGGACTGCTGTCGACGAACCCGGAGTAGAAGCCGTTGGCATCGCAGTGCCAGATTTCGACCGCCGCGTTGGCGATCGGGGCGCAGGTTTCGGCGTCGACCACGGTCATCGTCAGAGCCAGCGGGACGCCGGCCTTGCCGTCCGTGATGTCCTGGCGAACGAGCATGTCGTCGAGGTAGTAAGGGCCTTCGGTCATTTCCGGCGAGAGGAGACAGGAGGAGAGGGCGGCCGAATCTGCCGCCGGGG
>JBGTNF010000239.1:0-7953 GCA_041743205.1 Thermomicrobiales bacterium
GGCACGACGACCGGATCCGGCACGGTCACGGCTGGCCGGCTCAACGTGCGCGGTGGACCGGGCATGTCATCGGCCGTCGTCGGCGTGCTGACCTACGGAACGCGCGTCGATATCACCGGGGGAGCCCAGAACGGATTCTTCCCGATTCGCGCCCAGGGCACGAGCGGCTGGGCCGCCCAGGAGTACATCAGCTCAGGGACGGGCGGCACGCCGGCGCCGACCACAACGCCAGCCACGCCAACCACCACTCCGGCGACGCCCACGCCGACCGCCACCGCGAGGCCGGTGACCCCGACGCCAACCGCAACCGCCACACCGGTCACTCCTGCCCCGACCATTCCCGCCGGCGGCGTGAGCGGTACGGCCGTGGTTTCGGTTACTGGCACGTTGAACATGCGGAGCGGCCCCGGCACTAATTTCCCGGTCGTGCGCGGCCTGGCGAACGGCTCCCAGGTCGATCTGCTGGGCGCGGCCCAGAACGGGTTCCGGCCAATCCGGTACCAGGGGACCGACGGCTGGGCTTCGACAGCGTATCTCGACATTGGCGCCACCAACCCGGGCGGCTCCGGCGATCCCGACGTTCCGGCGATCGGCAACGCCGCCGTCGGCAAGGCCACGATGAACGCCACCGTCTCGCTGCGGCGCGGGCCGGCCACAAGCTTCGGCGTGGTTCAGACGGTCAACACCGGCTGGAAGGTCGAAATCATGGGCAGCCCGGTCAACGGCTGGACCCCGATCCGCTACAACGCGGCCAAGGGGTGGGTGCCTTCCGGGAACCTGAACTCCGGTTGGGGCTACCAGATCGTCGACCAGCTGGTCACGACCCGGGCGGTGCGATTGACGACACAACCGGGCGGCGGCACGCTCGTGGAAATGATCCCGCCCGGCACGCTGGTCGATATCACCGGACCGGCGCAAGGCGTCTACGCCCCAGCGTCGTGGGCGGGACGGCGCGGCTGGATCGACACCAGCACGCTCTACCAGCCGGAAACCTTCGTCGAACCCGGCCCCGCGAACACGAGCCAGGCGGCGATGATCAGCATCGTCTACCAGTCGGCCGACAAGTGGGGCCAGAACCGGGCCGACATGCTGCGCGTGGCGCGCTGCGAATCGAACCTCGATCCGCGGGCGATCAATTCCAACGGCGGGGCCAGCGGCCTTTTCCAGTTCATGCCGTCGACGTTCGCCTTCACGCCGAACGGCAAGCGCGGCGAGGACATCTTCGACGCGTGGTCGAACGCCGACGCCGCCGGCTGGATGTGGGCCAACGGGATGCGCCACCACTGGGCCTGCCAGTAGGCTTGGGCACAGCGGTCCCGACGACTCCTACGGCCGGTCTTGTGCCCTCCCGAGTGGTCGGCAAAGACCGGCCAGCAAGAGAGCGGATCGCTCTCTATGGGATTCGTTCATGAGAGCGGCATAGTGACCTGGACGGCCCCGGAAATCGTTTCCGGGGCCGTTGCTGCGCTTACGCCGGGGTCATTGCGTTTCGTCGATCATCGGCTGCCTGGATCGTTCCGGCTCTCCAAGAATTCCGGCGTACGTTCGCATTAATGTCGCCTTGACGCACGTTCACAGGCGTTTCCCGCCGTGCATTGCCACAGTTGTGCCTTGTTGACACTGCCGGAATCGTTGTGGGATACATGAATATTCGGTCGATACGCGGGCCCGTACTCCATGGCTGGTGGATGGGCATCGCGGTTGCCTGAGGGTCATCGTTCTACACATCGCGACCCTACCATCGTGCGCCGGAGCCTGGATGAATTGGGCTGGCACGGGGGCTCGCCCGTTCTCGCGATCGTTTGAGGGACATCGCTGGAACACCGCAATGCCGCGTTCGCTTTCGCATTCAGCACCAGATCCGGAAGGGTCATCGGGCGCGTCCGCTGTCGCCACCCGGCGCCGCGCGGACCGGAGGCGCACGCCTCCGCGCAAGCATGGGCTGATGCTTCCGCCGCACCCGCCCGATCGACGCGCGCCGTCCAGGCGCCGGTCGCGACCCGAACCGAACCACGGGAGGAGCTCCCAACCATGTCACCGACCTTCGACGTGCCGCGGTCAACCGTGCGCCGTTTCCAAACCGGCGCCCAGCGCGCCGTCATGATCGCGATCGTGACTGCCCTTGCGTTCGGGGGATTCGTTTCACTGGCCGAACCGGCCAGCGCCGCGAGCTACCGCACGACCGCCAGCCTCAACCTGCGGGAAGGGCCTGGCACGTCGTTCTCCGTGATCCGCGTGATACCCGGCGGCACGACCGTCGAGGTGACCGGTGACGCCCAGTTCGGGTTCCTGCCCGTCACCTACAGCGGCGCCAGCGGGTACGCCTCGGCCGATTTCCTGGCCTCGGGCGGCATGTCCAGTCCTGAACCGGAGCCAGAGCCGGATACAGGCTCGGGAACCGTGAATGGCCCAACCGGCGCCCGGTACGCCGACGGCCGGCTCAACCTGCGTAGCGGGCCCGGCGCCTCCTACGGCGTGGTGCTGGTGGTCCCGGATGGCGGCGCGGTGTCCCTCACCGGCGAGACGTCCAACGGGTTCTCGAAGCTCATGTACAACGGCAACACTGGCTGGTCGGCCACCCGGTTTCTCGCCGCCTCCGGCGGTTCGCCGGACGGCGACGATGACGGCGGCTTCACAGGCAACAACGGGAACGGTGGTGGCGTGCCCGTCGGCGAAAGCGTCACCGGCAGCGCGACGACCACCGCCGGCCTGAACCTGCGCTCGGGACCGGGCACGAGCTACGCGACACGGCTCACCATGCCGCGCGGGGCCGGGGTCGACGTGATGGGGGGCGGTCAGGGCGGCTTCCTGCCGGTGCGCTACAACGGAACCACGGGCTGGGCATCGGCCGATTACCTGAGCACGGGCGGCGGGACGACCTCGGATCCTGAACCGGAACCGGAACCAACGCCGAACCCCGGCAGCGGCGCAACGATTGGCTACAAGGTGACCACGGCGGCGGTCAACCTGCGAAGCGGACCGTCCACGTCCAATGGCGTGGTGACGGTGCTGCCGCCTGGCACGCGCGTCGATATCACGGGCAGTGCGAGCAACGGGTTCCTGCCGGCGAAATGGGCCGGACGCGCGGGCTGGGTCAGTGCCAGTTTCCTCGCCGAGCCGGGTTCGACGCCCGCGCCGGCGCCGGGCAACAGCTCGGGCCAGGGGATGAACGACATCATCTACGCGGCAGCGGATCGCTGGGGCCAGCCCCGGGCCGACATGCTGCGGGTGGCGCGCTGCGAATCGAACCTCGACGCGCGGGCGGTGAACAGGAGCAGTGGGGCCAGCGGCCTTTTCCAGTTCATGCCGGGCACCTTCGCCGGCACCCCGAACGGCAAGCGCGGCGAGGATATCTTCAACGCCTATTCCAGCGCCGACGCGGCTGGCTGGATGTGGGCCAACGGCATGCGCAATCACTGGGCCTGCCAGTAGCGGGCGGATGCGGCGTTGGTGGCTGGCACAAGACCAGCCAGTACGATGGCAATTCACGCGTTTCGTAGGGGAGGCCGACTTGTGGTCTCCCGCGTGTGGCTGGCACAAGACCAGCCAGTACGAGCCGCGGTAGGGGTGGCCACACGGTCCAGCGGGGCGGCCTCCCCTACGATCTCCGGGTGATGTGGAAAACGCGAATCGCCCCCGTCGACCGGATCGTTCCGGCTGGCGGGGGCGGTTTCGTGCCTGTGGGTTACGGCGGAGGCGGTTAGTCGGCTTTCTTGGTGCTCTTGATGCGGAAGAGCTTGGTGCCGCAGACCGGGCACACGCCCTGGATCGCCGGCCGGCCATTCTTCATGGTGACCTCTTCCTCATCCTTCATCTCGCGTTTTTCCCGGCACTTGACGCAATAGGCTTCTGTCGCCATATGGTGCTCCCCTGCGTGCGACCAGCGTTGCCGCCGATCCGATCCGGTCACCCAGCCAATCCCGGCTGACCCGTTGCGATGATGCGGGGCGATGAACACCGCCCCGATCCCCACGTACGTACGTGGTAGTGTGTAAGTTGTACGCCGCTCCGCGTGTTTTACGCGATTTCCCGCGAGTTGTCGACTTCGAAGCGCATTCAGGAGTCAGCCGGGTCGTCGCCTGGTTCGATCAATTCCGGGCCGTTGTGGCGCGCGTTGTTGACTTGCGTGCCAACCGGCCGGATCCCGATCGCCTCGTCCGGGGCTGGCCGCAACAGATGTTCGACCGGTTCGAACTCGGTCAGGTCGCGGTCGAGCCAGAGGTCGAGATCGTCCTCGTCGAGGATCACCGGCATCCGGTCGTGCAGTTTCAACATGGTCTCGTTGGCGTGGGTGGTGATGATCGAAAAGGATTCGATCCGTTCGCCGCCGGCGCCTTTGGCTTCGTCGAAGACCCCGGCGAAAAGCATCAGTTGCCCAGTGGCGGACTCGATGTAGAACGGCTGCTTGCCGCCGGGCGAGCGCTTCCATTCATAGAAGCCGTTGGCGGGCACGACGCAGCGCCGGCGCCGGATCAGTGACCGGAACATCGGCTTCTCGGCGATGGTCTCCGACCGCGCGTTGATCGGCGTCACCTTGGGGCGCTCGCCCGGTTTCGTCCAGGTCGGGATCAGGCCCCAGGTCATCCCGCGCACCACCACCTTGCCCTCATCCTCGATGATGACGGGCAACGCCTGGGAGGGGGCCGCGTTCCAGGTTGGCCTGAACTGATCGAAGAAGGCGGTGTCTAGCGACACGTTCGTGAGGCGTTCGCTCAATTCCTGGTGGTCGTGGAAGACGTAGCGTCCGCACATGATCGAGTCTCCTTTCCGCGATACGTGACGGCAGGGAAGGAAGCATGCGCGCTGACGCCCACAACGGCAAGGACCCCGATCGATGGCGGCGGAGGGGCCGGCTTCGATCGAGGTCCTTGCATGCACGGTGTTCGGACGGGTCAGGCAGCTTCGCGGCGATCCGGCGCGGGGATCGAGATCGACGTCACCGGGTGGCTGGCGGTTCGCGGCATCGCGACCGGCTGGATGCTGATGATCACGTCGTCCTCGATCGGCCGTTGCTGGGCCGGCTTGCCCTCGATCACGAAGGGAACGATGGCCATCGCACCGAAGAGCACGACCCACAAGCCGATGATGACGTTGATGACGAGCGATTCCATGGTTGACGGTCCTTTCGGGCTGGGCTCCGGCAGTGGAGCCTCGTGTCGGCGGAAGCGAACCGATGTTCTACTTCCCTGTACGAACGCATGTTCTCATACCCGTGCCATGATGTCAAGCATGTACGTTCAGACAATCGGGCAGGTGTGAGGATGGCATGCATGGGCTTCGATTGGCACGCACTTCTTGCTCGCTGAAGGTTGCCGCTGGAGTGTCTGGGAATTCTGCACGGCTCGGGTCAACCTGATGACTCCGGAAGCGCACGATGATTCCAGGGCCTCGTCGCCGCCCCATCCGAGGGGCTGCCCATGACTGAATCCGCGCCGTCTGTCCCATCCGCGTTCGCCGCGCCCCTCCGCTTCTCCACAGGCTGGACGCCGATCTCGCGGGAATCAGGAGCTTGCTCGACGCTGGCCAGGTCCGGCTCAGAAGGGAACTGGCCAACGCCTGGCCTGGACGATCGACTGTCGCCTCGCGAACTGGAGGCGCTCGTCCCTATTGCGCAGGGCCAGACGAACGGGGAGATCGCCCAGGCGACCTTCATCAGCCCTCGCACCACGGCGAACCACGTGAGCAACATCCTCGCCAGGCTCGAACTCGGTTGCCGCACCGCGGCGGTGGCCCCGGTGACGACCTTGCCCGGGAGACGCTGGATCGTGCCGGGAACTCGTGCGGGGCTGGGCGTGGTCACGGATGGGCGACAGGTCTCACGGTCGTGTGAGCGGAGATGATCTGGCTCAAGGGACGCGATGGCGGGCGCCTGACCCGTGGACCCATCGGCGTCGCCATAGCCCACGCGCATCCCGGACAGGGTTTACGGATTATTGATGTCAGGTAGAATGAATGACCGGAACGTTCGCAGGTTCGCCGCGCCTGCGCCTCGGGTCCCTTCTCCAGCCGCGACGCGCCGTTTCACGGCGTCGTATGCCGCATCCCCAGACACCGGGAGGTGTATTCCCATTCACGACGGCCCGTCATTGGCTGACATGACGCGTCGACCGAGCGGCAGCGCGAACGCTTCGGATGGAGCAAAGGTCAGGCACCAGCTGTGAAAACCCTCTTGCGCGTATTTGGCTACCTCAAACCCTACTGGGCGCGAATGATCATGGTTTACCTGTGCCTCGGCATCGGGATGGCCCTGCAACTCGCGATACCCCTGATCCTCGGGCGTGCGATCGACAATGGCATCATCGACCGCGATCTCGATTACCTGACCCGAGCCGTCCTGCTGATCATCGTGCTCGCCGTGTTCCAGGCGATCTTCATGTTCATCCGCACCTACGGCACCCACCTCCTGGCCGAGCGCGTGGGCAATGATCTTCGGAACGAGATGTACGCCAAGTTCCAGGAACTCCCGTTCCAGTTCTACGATCGCGCCCAGACCGGGCAGTTGATGTCCCGTGCCACGGACGACATCAACAATATTCGCGGCATGCTCCAGTTCTCGACCCGCGCCGTGGTCCAGACGGTCGCGATGGTGGTGGTGATCGCGATCATCCTCTTCCGCGAGAACTGGCTCCTGGCGACGATCGCGCTTTCGACCACGCCGTTCCTGGCCTGGTGGGGCGTGCGCTTCTCGATGTCGATCCGGCCGATGTTCCTCAAGGTCCAGCAGCAGTTCGGCGTGATGACGACGGTGCTCCAGGAGAACGTGGCCGGCGGTCGGGTGGTGCGCGCCTACGCCCAGGAAGCGCAGGAATCCGACCGCTTCGAAACCGAGCTCGAATCGCTCTTCGATCACAACATCCGGGCCGCCAACCGCTGGGCCGTTTCCTACCCGATGACTTTGGCGCTCAACGCGCTGAGCGTGGCCGGGGTGGTCTGGGTCGGCGGCTGGATGGTGCTGACCGGCCGCGTCTCGATCGGGACGCTCGTTGCCTTCGAACGCTACACGGCGATGCTCCAGGAGCCGATCCGTTGGCTCGGCATGATCGTCAACCATTTCGCCAAGGCGATCGCCTCGGCCGAGCGGATCTTCGAAATCCTCGACACCCGGGCCCGGATCGCGAACCGGCCGGACGCCGTGCCCGTCGAGGGCATGGTCGGCCGGCTGACCTTCGATCACGTCGATTTCCGCTACAGCAGCGCCCGGGCCGAAACGCTCCACGACATCGCCTTCGAGGCCAATCCCGGCCAGATGATCGCGCTCGTCGGGCCGACCGGGTCCGGCAAGAGCTCGGTGGTGAGCCTGATCCCCCGCTTCTACGATCCCACCGAGGGTCGCGTGCTGATCGACGGTCGCGACATCCGCGAGTTCACCCTGGAGAGCCTCCGCCGCCAGGTCGGGATCGTGATGCAGGAGACGTTCCTGTTCTCGATGTCGGTCCGCGAGAACATTTCCTACGGCTCGCCCGAGGCGTCGCTGGACGAGATCGTGGCGGCCTCGAAGGCGGCCCGGGCCCACGACTTCATCATGCGGATGCCCGAGGGCTACGACACGGTGATCGGCGAGCGCGGCGTCTCGCTCTCCGGCGGCCAGAAGCAGCGCCTGGCGATTGCCCGCGGTCTGCTGATCGACCCCCGGATCCTGATCCTCGACGCCTCGACCGCCAACGTCGACAGCGACACCGAGCACGAAATCCAGACCGCGTTGCGGACATTGATGGCGAACCGGACGACGATCGTGATCGCCCAGCGCCTGACCTCCGTGCGCGACGCCGACCAGATCCTCGTCTTCGAGGACGGCGGCATTACCCAGCGCGGCACGCACCGCGACCTGATCGCCCAACCGGGCTTCTACCGGGAGCTGTACGATTTGCAGATGCGGGACCAGGAAGAAGCGCAGCAATCCGTGATCGGCGCCAATGGGCACGTTGAGGAAGCATTCGAACCGGAGCCGGCGCG
>JBGTNF010000240.1:0-2170 GCA_041743205.1 Thermomicrobiales bacterium
GCCGAGCCGAGCAAGAACATCATCCGCGGCTTCCACGCCTTCGACCGCTTCCTCGAAGCGCACCCCGAGTTCCAGAACCGGGTCAACTTCATCGCCGTCACCCAACCCTCGCGGATGGACGTGGCCGAGTATCGCGACTACCTCGACGACATGAGCGCCACCGTTGGCCGGATCAACGCGAAATACGCCAATGTCGAAACCGGCTGGCAGCCGGTCCAGATCATCATGGGCGAGAGTTACCCTCGGGTGCTGGCGGCCATGAAGTGGTACGACGTGCTGCTGGTCAACTCGATCATCGACGGCATGAACCTGGTCGCCAAGGAGGGCGCGCTGATCAACGAGCGCAGCGGCGTGATCGTGCTTTCGGAGGGAGCGGGCGCGGCAATGCAGCTTGGCGGCGAGGCCCTGATGGTTTCGCCGGCCGATGTCGAGGGGACGGCCGAGGCGATTTACCAGGCATTGACGATGCCGATCCAGGAACGTCAACGGCGGGCGCAGCGCCTGCGCCGCTCGGTCGAGCGCGACGACGTCTCGATCTGGTTCCGGGACCAGCTGGCCGACATCGCCGAGGATTCCGCCGATCACCTGGGCCGGGCCGAACCCGGTGGCGCCGAGGTGGCGTAAGGACTCCCCGAGCAATGATGAGACCGCAACTGGTGTAGGGGCGGACCAGCATCGACCTTATTCTGGATCTGGCCCACGAGGGTCTTGTCGATGCGTGTGTCCGCCCGGATCTGTCCTGACGGGGGCGGTGCATGTTGTCCTGAAAGTTTCCCGTCCCGGATTCGCATGGTCAGCACAGAAATCGACGGGACGGCACACGGGATCCGGATACGCCGTTTGGAGCGGGCGGACACACGCGGGCATGGCAGATCAAGATCGGCGAGGAGAAGTTGCCCGCTGGTCCGCCCCTACGAACCCGACTGCCGTTTCACCGCCAGATCGGCTCCGATGAGCCGGCGACGGGTTGCGGACGGAAGGTACGTCCTTCGAGGATGTCCAGGTTCAGGTCGGTCCCGAGACCAGGACCGGTCGGCAGTACGAAGTGGCCATCCTCGAAGCGGACCGGTTCGGTGCAGAGCTCGTCGCGCAGCGCCCGCTCGCCTTCCATCTGCTCCAGCACCAGGAAGTTCGGGATCGACGCCGCCAGGTGCATCGACGCCAGACAGCAGATCGGGCCGGCGGGATTGTGCGGCGCCACCGGGATGTAATGCGTGTCGGCCATCGCCGCAATCCGCTTCACTTCGGTCAGCCCGGCGCAGTGCATCACGTCCGGCTGAGCCACGTCGCAGCCGCCACGGTGGAGGAGTTCCGCGTAGTCCCAGCGGGTCAGCAGTCGCTCGCCGGTCGCGATCGGCACGGGCAGGGTTTGCCGGAGCTGGGCCATCGCCGCGTGGTTCTCGAACGGGATCGGCTCCTCGAACCAGCCGGGCCGGTAGGGCGCGAACGCCGCTGCGGCGATGCGGGCCGT
Source organism: Thermomicrobiales bacterium (assembly GCA_041743205.1). Taxonomy (GTDB): domain Bacteria; phylum Chloroflexota; class Chloroflexia; order Thermomicrobiales; family UBA6265; genus JACCYX01. Next base: position 1,472 of record JBGTNF010000240.1, read on the forward strand.
CCGCGGCGACAGCCGCTCGGCGCACTCGAGGTAGATTTCGACATCAGGTCCAGCGCCTTCGCGGGCGGCGGCCATCATCGCCGCCTTGCGCGCGATCTCCCCGGCCTCGTTCTCGCGGAGCGCCTGGGAATCGAACGCGGTCCACTTGAAGCCACGAAAGCCTCGGGCCACCGCGTCCCGGGCGCCGTCGAACGCGTCCTCTGGCGTCGTCGCTCCGGCCAGCCAGTGGCTGGCGTAGACCGGAAGCCGGTCGCGATACGGTCCCCCCAGCAGGTGATAGACCGGCACGCCCAGCCGCTTGCCTTCCAGATCCCACAACGCGACGTCGAGCGCGCCGATCGCGGTCGTCAACACCGGGCCGCCGCGCCACCGCCAGGCGTGGTAGAGCGCGTGCCAGTGCCGCTCGACGCCGGAGGGGTCCTTGCCGATCAGCGAGTCGCCGAGCTCGCGGACCGCGGCGTCGACCGCCGGAATCGACCCGTGGAGCGATCCCTCGCCCCAGCCGTGCAGGCCGTCGTCGGTGGTGACCTTGACGAAGAGCCAGTTACACCATTCGATCCAGTACGTGAACGTTTCGACTTTGGCGATATTCATCGTGTAACTGGCCTTTCCCTTCCGAGCTCCAGTGCGCGCAATGTCAGGATCGTCGCATGTCCAGTGGGTTATGTCAGCGAGAGCGGCGATGCCCATGAGAACTCG
>JBGTNF010000241.1:0-4614 GCA_041743205.1 Thermomicrobiales bacterium
GCGGCGGCCTGCGCGCCGAAGCGATCGGCCACGCCCTCGCGGCCCGAGACTTCGCACGGGCGGCGAGCCTCGTCGAGCTGGGGGCGACGGGGATGCTCGGCAGCAGCCAGGAGGACACGTTGTACGGCTGGCTCCAGGCGCTCCCGGACGACCTGGTCCGGGCCCGGCCCGTGCTCAGCGTGACCTACGCGTTCGCGGCGTTCGGGCGGGAAGGATTGGACGCCGCCGAGGCCCGTCTCCGCGACGCCGAACGGTGGCTCGAACCGGCAATGAATGCGGGTGAGCCCCAAGACGTCCCACCGGGCGAGATGGTCGTCGTCGACGAGACGGCGTTCCGGTCCCTGCCGGGCACGATCGCGGTCGCCCGGGCGTATCGCGCCGGGGCGCTCGACGATGTCGACGGCATCGTCTCGTACGCCCGCCGGGCGCTGGATCTCCTACCCGGGAGCGACGATTTATGGCGAGGAGCCGCCGCCGCGGTGCTGGGGATCGGCTACTGGACCAGTGGCAACCTCGAACCCGCCTACCGGAGTTTCGCCGAGGGCAAGGCGCTCTTTGAGCAGGCCGGCTACACCCAGTTCCAGTTCTCGGGCGTCCATATCCTGGCTGACATCCGGATCGCCCAGGGCCGTCTCAACGCGGCGCAACGCATCTACGAGCAGTCCCTGCGCTTGGCGACGGAGCCGAACGCCCCGGTCTGGGGCTCGGGGGACCTGTACGTGGGCCTGGGAGAACTGTACCGCGAGCGCAACGACCTGGACGCCGCCGCCCACCTGCTGCGCAAGAGCCGGGAGCTGGGCGAACACGCGGGAATTTCGGATACGCGCCACCGCTGGTATGTGGCGATGGCCCAGATCCGGCAGATCATGGGAGATCTGGACGAAGCGCTCGACCTGCTCGACGAAGCGGCGCGCCAGTACGTCAAGGGCGCCGATCCCGAGCTGCGGCCCATCGCGGCGCTGAAGGCGCGCGTGTGGATCGCCCAGGGCCGGTTGGACGACGCCCTCGCCTGGGCCCGCGAGCGGAACCTGTCGGTCGGCGACAAACTCAGCTACCTGCGGGAATTCGAGCACCTCACCCTCGCCAGGACACTCATCGCCCGGTACATGTACGACCGGGACGGCAACTCGCTCGCCGAGGCAATTGGCTTCCTGGATCGATTGCTGCAGGCGGCGGAAGGGGGCGAGCGCATCGGTAGCGTCATCGAAATCCTGGTGCTCCAAACGATCGCGCACGAGGCGAGGGGCCACACCGTTCAAGCCCTTGCGCCACTGGAACGTGCCTTGGCGCTCGCCAGTCCAGAGGATTACACGCGGGTGTTCATTGACGAAGGGGAACCGATGCGTCGCCTCCTCGCCAATGCGGTCGCCCAAGTGAGGATGCCGGATTACGCCAGGACGTTGCTGGCCGCCTTCGACGCTGGAACTTTGCCAGGTGACCCCACACGGGCCCTGCCGCCCGCCACGCCCGGCTGGGCGCTCGTCGAACCCTTGAGCCAGCGTGAACTGGAAGTCCTGCGCCTCGTGGCCGAGGGACTCTCGAACCACGAGATCGGCGAGCGCCTTTACCTCGCCCTGAGCACGGTCAAGGGCCACAACCGCTCCATCTTCGGCAAGCTCGGCGTCCAGCGGCGCACCGAGGCCGTCGCCCGAGCTCGCGACCTGGGCCTGCTGTAGCGACCCGCTCTTCCGGGGTCTTCGTACGCCCTCGCCTGACCGAATGCTTGACGGCGCGGCCCTTGCGACCCTTGCGTCCCTTGCGTCCCTTGCGTCCCTTGGGTCGGGCGTCAGTTGAGCGTTCCTCCCATGGAACGAGCCGGGCGGCAAGCGCCGCAATACGGCTCGGTCCGCGATTCCACGGGGCCCTGTCTGGTCAGGCGGCCTGAGTGTCGAAGTAGTGACCCTGATCGAGATCCTCGATGAGCCCCACCTGCGCCGGCTGCCATTCCAGGAGCTCGCGGGTCACGTCGCTCGAAGCCGGCAGATCAGCCCCGAAGAACCACCCAAGCCAGCCAAAGTGCGCGCTTGCATCTTCGGGAGCGATGGCGGCCACCGGCACATCCAGATGCTGGCCGATGACCTCGGCGATGTCACGGGTTGGCACCCCCTCCTCGGCGACGCCGTGCAGCACCGAACCCGCCGGGGCCCGCTCCAGCGCCAGGCGGAACAGGGCCGGGGTGTCGAACCGGTGAACCGCCGGCCAACGGTTGCTCCCATCCCCGATGTAGGCGGAGACGCCTCGTTCACGGGCGATGTTGATCAGGGTGGGGACGAAGGCGTGGTCGCCTGCACCGTGGACGGTCGGCGCGAGCCGCACGACGGATGAGCGGACGCCGCGCGTGGCGAGGGAGAGCGCCGTCAGCGACCCGGCGAGCCGGGGTCCCGCGCCTGACTGGGCATCGGGCCGGTCGAGCTCGGTTCCGACGCGTCCCGCCGGGAGCCCGAGCGTCCCGGAGACGATCACGAGTGGCCGGCCAGAGCCTTCCAGCCCGGCGCCAAGCGCCTCAATCGCTTGCTGATCCGTGTGCGAGGCGCGTTCGTATTGCGAGAAGTCATGAATGAACGCGAGGTGAATGACACCGTCGGCTGCGTCCGCGCCAGCGCGCAAGCTCTCGAGGTCGTCGAGTGCGCCCCGATGGACTTCCGCCCCGGCGGCGGTGATGGCATCAGCCGAGGCATCCGAGCGGGCGAGCCCGACCACCTGGTGACCCGCGCTGATGAGCTCGGGGACGACGGCGGAGCCGATAAAACCGGAAGCGCCAGTGACAAACACACGCATGAGGAAAACTTTCACGTCGACACGCGCCGGGCAGGAGCCCACATGCCCAGGCCGGCGAATGTCAGTTACTGTCATCAGTCTAGCACGCATGTCAGCAACTGTCATCATGTACACTTGCGGCATGAGCCGATGGAAACCAGATGCACGCAGCCGCCTCCAGCAGTCGGCGCTTGAGATTTACCGCGAGCGAGGGTACGAGCAGGCCACGGTGGTGGAGATTGCCCAGCGGGCGGGTCTCACCGAGCGTACGTTCTTTCGCCACTTTGCCGACAAGCGCGAGGTGCTGTTCGTGGGCGCCGACGAACTGCGTGAGATCCTGGTGGGCCGGGTCGCCATCGAACCGGTCGGGACCGCGCCGTTCGACACGGTCGCCGCGGCAGTCGAGACATTGGCCGCATCGTCCACGTTCCAACCGGAGGGCCGCGACAAGGCTCGCCAGCGCCAGGCCGTCATCGCCGCGAACCCAGCGCTCCAGGAGCGCGAGTTGATCAAGCTCGCATCACTGTCGGCAGCGCTGGCTGACGCGCTGCGTGTGCGGGGTGTCGGCGAACCGGCCGCCAGCCTGGCGGCCGAGGCGGGAATCGTGGTCTTCAGAGTCGCGTTCGATCGCTGGGTCGTGGACGACGAAGGGCGCGGCTTGTCGCATTTCGTCCAGGAATCACTCAGCACGCTCAGGGCTGCCACCGCCCCCTCGTGATCGGCAAGGGGAGGTCGGCGGCTTGCCCCGGGAGAGCGTGGCCGACGCCCCGGGAGTGCCATTCCCAACCGGGCGATCTTCGGCAAGCGCGATGTCCAGCGACGCTCCGAGGCTATCGCCCGCGCGCCCCGGCCTGCTGTAGCCACAGGCCCGGCCTGCTGGTTTCGAGGCAAGGCGCGCTCCCTGTCCCTGCCCCATCGGTGAAGCACCTCGGCGCGTAGCGCCTTGGCCATCAACGGCCACCCGCCAACTCCCCAACACCCGTCCCGCCAATACTTTGGTATCGCTCGGCCACCGCAAGGCCGTCCCCGAGAACAATGCTTTCGTGTCTGCCGGGCCATACCGCGCCAGACCTATCCTCGTGTTCAGAGACGAGTGGTACCCACGGAACCGATGGAGCAGGACAGGTGGCGGCAATGCCAGACAGATCGATCACAGGGCCAGGCGCGGGCCAACCGAAGGTCTATGAAATCCGGATCAAGGGCCACCTGGGTCCCCGGTGGGCGGACCGATTCGAGGGCCTGGCCATCAGCCCGGAAGCGAACGGCGACACACTTCTCACCGGCCCGGTGGTGGATCAATCCGCTCTGCACGGATTGCTCCGGAACGTCCGCGATCTCGGGCTGCCGTTGCTCTCCGTCGTGCGCCTCGACCGCGAACGGGAGGACACCCCGGATGACGGTTAAGGCATCGAGCCGGGCGGGCTGGAATGGGCCTTCATCCAGGGTGCCGACACGGGTCCGAGACAACCGACGAACCGCGCGCACATACTCGAAAGGACACGGCATGATTACAGCAACGGGCTTGACGAAACGCTACGGAACCACGGCCGCCGTCGACGGCCTCACCTTCGAGGTGAAGCCCGGTACCGTCACCGGCTTCCTCGGCCCCAACGGCGCCGGAAAATCGACCACGATGCGCCTCATCCTCGGGCTGGACAAGGCGACCGCGGGCGCGGTGACGATCAACGGCCACGCCTACCGCGACACGCGGGCGCCGATGCGGGCGATCGGCGCGCTCATCGATCCGTCGGCGGTCCACGGGGGACGCTCGGCCCATAATCACCTGCTGTGGCAGGCACAGGCGGGCGGTCTGGCCCGGCAGCGGGTCGACGAGGTGCTCGAGATGGTCGGCCTGAC
>JBGTNF010000242.1:0-2893 GCA_041743205.1 Thermomicrobiales bacterium
GCGATGCGCACGCAGCACCCGACCTGGGGCGGCCGCACGATCGAAGCCCGGCTGGCGGCCCTGGGCGAGGCGGTGGTGCCTGCCCCCAGCACGATCACCGGCATCCTGCAGCGGCACGGGCTGATCGACCCGACGACCACCCGATCCCAGGCCTACACGCGGTTCGAGCGGGCGGCCCCCAACGAGCGGTGGCAGCTCGACTTCATGGGCCACAAGCCCATGGGTCGGGGCCGGGTCCAGCCGCGCTCCGTCCTCGATGATCATTCCCGCTTCGCCATTGGCGTCTACGCCTGCCCGCATGAACAGGGGCCCCTCGTCCAGCAGCACCTCACCGCCTGGTTCAAGCGCTACGGCGTGCCGTGGGCGATGCTCTGCGACAACGGCCCGCCTTGGGGCAGCGGCCATCCCGGCGCGGTGACCTGGCTCGCCGCCTGGTTCAGGCGCCTGGGGATCCAGGTGATGCATGGTCGTCCTGCTCATCCGCAAACTCAGGGCCAGGGTGAACGCTGGCACGAGCCGATTGGACCCGATGTCTTCCCGTTCGGGCGGTTCCAGGATCTGGCCGAGACCCAGGTCGCGCTCGACCGCTTCCGCCAGGTCGAGACCACCGAACGGCCGCACGCGGCGCTCGGGATGGCGGTTCCGGCCCAGCCCACGCCCCTTTCCGCCGCCGCTGCCGGCGATTGTCTCCAGCGATGACTGCACCGTCCACACGGTCGCGTCGTCCGGCGCGATGACGTTTCAGCGACGGGTGCAGGACATCAGTCAAGGTCGGCAGGGCCTGCCTGTGGGCGTCCGCCCCACCCTCGTCGATGGCGTCTTCGTCGGACGCTTCTGCAACCAGGAGATTCGAACGATCGATCTCCGGACCTGACCGACGAGGTGGGGACGATGTCCTCGCACACCAAGGGACCATGTCTCCGGTCTGAACACCTACGACGACCTGCGATGTGCATCGACCGTTATGAATGCGGGCGCGGGCCCGCATTATTGCCCCGCCACCAGCGTCCAGGGGCGGATTTCGGTGGTGGCGAAAACGCCCTCGGTGGTGAACGGGTCCTTCGCCATCAGGTCGCCGACCTCGGCTTCGTCCTCCGCCTCGAAGATCATCAGGCCGCCCAACTCGTCGACGAACGGCCCGGCCATCAGCAGCTTGCCCCGCGCGACCAGGTCGTGCAGGTAGACGCGGTGCACGGGCCGGTGCTCCAGCCGCGCCTCGGCGCTCGTGAACGTGGTCAACACCAGGAAACGCGCCATCGGAACCTCCTCGAAATCCTGTCGAAAATCCGATCATAGCCGCTATCCTCGACCTGGGGGATATCCACCCCCACGAAATGGCCGATGTCCCACTGCCGCGCCCCTGCCGGAGGGACGGATACTCCTTGCAGCGATACACCTGGCACCCTGATCACGAGGACACGGTACGATGAAGTTCCGACGAAAACGCAAACTGCCTGCTGTGGCCCTGGACGGGGAGGGACGCGCCCGCCCCGACTTCCTGCCCGGTCTCAGCCACACCTTCGCCGCCGCCCCGCCGGCTGATTTCGACCGTTACTGGCGCACCCTGCGGAACCTGCCGTACGTCCGGGACTGGCGCGTGCTCAGCGACGCCGTGTTCCTGCTGACCAGCTTCGCGCTGGGCATGTTCTGGTTGTTCGCGATCGTCGTCATCGCCGCTACCGCCCTGCCGCTGGTCATCATCTGGGTCGGTATCCCGCTCATGGCCGCGCTCTTCGCGCTCGTGATCTGGGGCGCCCAGATCGAGCGGCGGCGGCTGCACGTCTTCCTCGGCGTCGAGATCGCCACCCCGTACCGGTACTTCGAGCCGTCGTCCAGCCCATGGCGCCGCGCCTGGATGGTGCTCCGCAACCCGCAGTTGTGGCGAGACATGTGCTACCTGTTGCTGCTGACGCCGCTGGGGATCCTGGGGCTGCTCGTGGTTTGGTTGCCCGTCCAGTTCATGTTCGCCCCGATCATCTACATCTTGGGGGGCGACATTAGCATCTTCTTCTGGGACATCTCTAATTACTCCGAGGCGCTCCTGGCGACGCTCCTGAGCCTCGCGCTGCTCGTGCCGTTCAGCGCCTTCATCAACCTCACGGCACTGCTGCACGTCCGCGTCGCGAAACGATTCCTGGCGCCATCGACCGAGGAGATCCTGACCGAGCGCGTCGAGGAGCTGACCGAAAGCCGCTCGGCGGTGATGCGCGCGATGCATCTGGAGCGGCGGCGGATCGAGCGCGACCTGCACGACGGCGCCCAGGCGCGGCTGGTGTCGCTGGCGATGGAACTCGGCCGGGCCCGCGAGAAGCTCGCGACCGATCCGGAGGGAGCGCGGAAACTGATCGAGTCGTCGCATGAGGATTCCAAACTCGTGCTGGCCGAGTTGCGCGACCTGGTCCGCGGCATCCACCCGGCGGTACTCACCGATCGTGGGCTCGACGCGGCGATCTCAGCGATCGCCGGTCGGTCGCCAATACCCGTTGAGGTCGACATAAGGATCAAGGGCCGTCAGCCAGATGAAGTCGAGGGCACCGCCTACTTCGTGGTCGTCGAGGCGCTCACGAACGTGGCCAAACACAGCCAGGCGACGAAGGCAAAGGTGCTGATCGATCGCAATCGCGGCTGGTTGCACCTGGAAATCTCCGACAACGGCCGGGGCGGGGCGAATCCGTCCAACGGCACGGGCATCCGTGGCCTGCGCGACCGGATCCTGGCGCTCGATGGGCAGTTTTGGCTCAGCAGCCCACCAGGCAAGGGCACTACCCTCAAGGTCGAGATCCCCTGCGCCTGAGGCGAAGATTGGTCCAGGAGCGTTCAGCTACCATGAGTGCTCTATCCAGGACCCTTTGTCATTCCGAGCTGCTCCTGCGGGCTGCGAGGAATCTCGAAC
>JBGTNF010000243.1:0-5933 GCA_041743205.1 Thermomicrobiales bacterium
GATGTCGACCGGATTGTGCTCGGCGTCGATCACCAGCCAGTCGAACCCGATCTTGCTGATGTACTCGGCCGCTTCGGGGGACGGGAGCGAAAGCCAGGTGCCGATCGAGGGTTCGCCGGATTGCAGACGTTGACGCACATGGTTGATGCGCATGACAGTGGTCCATTCGTTGACGCGTCGTTCGATCCGGGCAGACCCACGGTCCCTGGCCCGACCGGACGACGCCGATAGTTCAGCTTGCTCACGGTACCAAACGATTGCCGAGTCGAACAGGGGGCGCCGGATGGCGCCGGCGGCCGTATGGACCTATCCGGCTAATTCTGAACATAACCTGCGAATGCATCATCGCGATAATGTGATGCACTGGTGCGGTGGACGGGGCAAAACGATGGCGATTGGCTGAGAAACTTCTCATTGTTTGTGAAAGATTTCCTTATCTTGTCGCCCATAAAGCGAGCGGGTACAACTACGTCATCGTTTCCTTCAGGAATCACATTGTGACCGGTTGGCCCGAGGCGGATGTCCCAGCGATGGGACGCCACCAGCGGCATTGCGCCAAGCCATCGGTCCGGACGCAACCCTCCACGCCACGGCTGACAGTCGCGACGTAGAGATGGGGCGTCCACCTCGCCCGGGCCCACCATCAGGCCGAGATGCGCTGCTCGGTAGCGCCGTCGAAGAGGTGGAGGCGATCGTTGTCGAACGTGACCCAGACTTGATCGTCGACCCGCGCCGGGAAATCCGGCGTGACCGTGGCAATCAGCATCGCGTTGCCGGTCCGCAGGTGCAGGAACGTGATGTCACCGGTCGGCTCGACGGTGTGGATCGCGGCGGCGAACCCCGTCTCGCTGCTTTCGTGGGTGATCCGGCAGTCGCCCGGCCGGCAGCCGACGACGACTTCGCCGCTCGAAGCGTCAGCCAGGGCCTGGTTCCGGCCCGTCAGACCGACCCGGAAATCGGGCCCGGTCACGTACGTGATCCCCTTGTCCTTGGTCACGGCCCCCCGAAGCAGGTTCATCGACGGGCTGCCGACGAAGCCAGCCACGAACGTGTTGGCGGGGTGGCCGAAGATCTGGTCCGGCGTTCCGAATTGCTGCAACCGAGACTCGCTCATGACCGCGATCTTGTCGGACATCGTCATCGCTTCGAGCTGATCGTGTGTGACATAAATAACGGTCGCACTGAGCTCGGTGTGGAACCGTTTGAGTTCCGATCGCATCTGCACGCGCAGCTTGGCGTCCAGATTGCTCAACGGCTCGTCCATCAGGAAGACCTTGGGGTTGCGGACGAGCGCCCGGCCCAGGGCCACACGCTGCTGCTGGCCGCCGGAGAGCTCGCGCGGACGACGCTTGAGGAGGGGCGTGATGCTGAGGATTTCCGCCGTCTGGCGCACCCGGGTGTCGATGTCGGATTTGGACAGCTTGCGCATCTTGAGCGGAAACGCCAGGTTGTCGAAGACGTTCTTGTTCGGATACAGGGCGTAGTTCTGGAACACCATCGCAATGTCCCGGTCCTTGGGGTCGAGGTCGTTGATGACCTTGTCGTCGACCGAGATCGTGCCGTCCGAGATCTCGATCAGGCCGGCGATGAGGTTGAGCGTCGTCGTCTTGCCGCAGCCGGACGGCCCGACGAGGGAGACGAACTCGCCATCCTCGATGGTGAGCGACACCTCGTCGACGGCGATCACGTCGTCGTAGGCCTTCACCACATCCTTCAAAACTACCTGGGCCATGCGAATACTCCCCGTCCACGTTCGAGCGATGTGCGGAATGACTCACGATCGGTTTCGTAGGGGAGGCCCCGTGGGGCCTCCTGAAGAACCGGATGGCGCGGGAGGCCACACGGGGCCTCCCCTACCCGAGATCGCTCCCGGCCGGCATCACGTCTTGATCGCGCCTTCGGTGAGGGCGCGGACGAAATACTTCTGCAGGATCAGGAAGAGCGTGACCACCGGCACGCTCATGATGAACGAGGCGGCCATCAAACCCGGCCAGTTGGTCGAGTATTCCGAGAAGAAGCGCTGGAGCCCGACCGGCAGGGTCAGGAGGCTGTCGCTGGTCAGGAAGGTGACGGCGTAGACGTATTCGTTCCAGGCCTGGATGAAGGCGTAGATCGCGGTTGCGATGATCCCCGGCGAGGAAAGCGGCATCACGATCAGGAAGAAGGCCTGGAACCGGGTCGCCCCGTCGATCCGCGCCGCCTGTTCCAGTTGCGGCGGGATGTTGTCGTAGAACCCCTTGAGCAGCCAGATCGACAGCGGTAGCCCGAAGGTGAGGTAGGTGACGATCAGCGACCAGTGGGTGTTCACGAGCCCGAGGTTCTGGATCAGGATGAAGAGCGGGATCAGGAAGACCACCAGCGGGAACATGTTCCGCACCAGGATCGCGAAGAAGAGGGCGTTCTTGCCGGGAAAGTTGAACCGGGAAAAGGCGTAGGCCGCCGGCACCGCCACCAGCACCCCGAGGATCGTGGTCGCGGTCGAGACCCAGAGGCTGTTCAGCAGGTAGCGCAGGAAATCGCTGCCGATGTCGCTGTAGGGCGAGAGCAGGGTCCGGTACTGCTCGAGGGTTGGATCGCTCGGGATCCAGACGGGCGGTTGCTGCAACGCCGAGAACTGGGTCTTGAGCGAGGTCGAGAGCATCCACGCCATCGGGACGACGGCGTAGAGAAGCAGGAAGAAGAGGAAGATCCAGCCGCCGATCGTCTCCGGCCGGAGCTGCGCTTTCCACGACTTCCGCTTTTTGGGGTATGTCCTGACGTTCCTGACGCTGGCGGCGCCTTCCACGGCCCTTGCGTCCCTTGCGGCACTCAATGTGCGCTCCTCTGGTCCCCGGCGGTCAGCGCCTTCACGTAGAAGTACCCGATGGTAAGCATGAAGATGAAGAGGATCACGGAAAAGGCGGAGGCCAGCCCGAACTGGAGGTTGCGGAACGCCGTTGTGTAAATCTGTACGATCCAGATCATCGAGGCGTTGGCGGGTCCGCCGCCGGTCATGATCCAGGGCAGACCGAACGAGTTGAGGTTCGTCACGAACAGCAGGAGCAACGTAATCACCATCACGCTCTTGACCTGCGGCACTGTTACGTGCAGGAACTGGTTCCAGCTGCTGGCGCCGTCGATCCGGGCCGCCCGCAGCAACTGCTCCGGCACCGTCTGGAGCCCGGCCAGCATCATGATCATCACGAACGGGAACTCTTTCCAGACGTTGGCGACGATCAGGCTGGGCAGCACCCACCTCGTGGAATCGAGGAAGATGATCGGGTCGTCGATCCAGCCCCACCGCAACATCATCCCGCTAACGAGTCCGTAGTCGCTGTGCAGCAGCCAGCGCCAAACGTAGGCCGCGGCCACAAAGCTGATCACCCACGGAATGAGCAGGATGCCGCGGATGATGCCGCGGCCGATGAACTCGCGGTGGATGACGAGCGCGGCGCCGAAGCCGAGCACGAACGCGAAGAACGTGGAAAAGATGGTCCAGTAGAACGTGTTCCAGGTGACGTCCCAGAACCGCTCGGACGATTCGCCGGCCAGCAGGTTCTCGTAATTCCCGAGGCCCACCCACGCCCGGGTGCCGGTGAACGGATCGTCCCGGAAGAACCCGAGCCAGACCGTGTAGACGAGCGGGTACCCGATGACCAGCAGCATTACGAGGAGCGCCGGGGCGATGTAGAGGTAATCGGACCAGTTCTTGCGCATTCGCCGCCAGACGGACGGGGGCTTGCGTGCCCGGTAGGCCGCTGACGGAGACACTGTTTGCCTGGTTGGGCTGTCGGTAGCGGTCTGGGCCCGGCTCATCGCGCGCGTCCTCGATTCCAGCGCGTCAGGGTCCCGGCTTCCACCGGGACCCTGACGCCTCATGCATGTCGTGTGGGGCGGAGGCTAGAGCCCGCCGCCGCCCATGATCGCGGCGATCTGGTCGGCTGCCTCGTCGGCGGCTTCCTGAACCGTCATCGTTTCGGTCAGGGCATTCTGCATCATGGTCGGGATGATGTCGTTCATGATCTGGTTGGCCTGCGGCACCACGGGGAATGGGATGCCGAACGGCAGCATCGAGGTCGTCACGTCCAGGAACGGGATCGTGTCGAGCCGCTCGCGGTTCCAGCTCGTCTCGAAACCACGCAGGTTGCCTGGGTTGGACCCAAGCCAGGCGTTGCGGGTCGACCACTCCGGGCCGGTCTCGAACGCCAGCAGGGCGCGGGCCGCATCCATATCGACTTCGCTGCCGTGAGCCTCGTTGGTGAAGATGTGGATGTTGGAACCGCCGAACACCACGGCTCGCCGGACCGGGCCCTCCGGGATCAACCCGTAGGCCATGTTGGCGACGACCTGGTCGGCGAACTCCTTGTCGGCGGGGGATGCGTTCGCGGCCTTGTCCCGCATCGCGGCGTACTCGCTCGGGTGGGCGATCATCATCGCCACCTGGCCGGAGATGAAGAGGTCCCCGTTCTCCGTTTGCGTGTTGGTGAGGGCCGATGCCGGGACCGAGGCGTCCGTCACGTACATGTCATACATGAGCTGGAGCGCGGCAATGCCGCCCTCGTTGTTGACCATCACGGTCTGGTAGGTGGGAGACTCCTCACTCTCGTCGAGGGCGCCTGAGCCGTAGGCCCACAGCACCGGCATGAACCGGAACGGGGTATTGCCGGCGTTGACGCGGGCCACCATCCCGTAACCATCCCGGCCGGTGGCGTCCTTGATCTGCTTGGAGAAGGTGCGCACTTCTTCCCAGGTCGCGGGCGGTGTCTCGGGATCGAGCCCGGCCTCCTCGAAGGTGGCCTTGTTCCAGATGAAGGCCATCGTCTCGTTATTGGTCGGGATGCCCCACAACGTATCGTTGTAGGTGACTGACTTGAGGGCCCCGGGCCAGAAGTTTTCGGCCGTGTAGCCGTAGTCTTCGAGCACGATCTCCTGAAGTTCGCCCCGGGCCGCGAATTCGGAACCCCACAGGATCGGCATCTTGCAAACAGCGGGTGCGGCGCTGCCGGTGGCCGCCGTGCGCACACGGTCGAGCAAGTCGTTGTAGCCGATGTTGACCAGATTCTCGCCGGAGGTCAGCGGGATGTTGGGATAGGTTTCCGCCCAGGCGGCCCAATGCTCATCGTGGATCTGGACTTCAAGTTGCGGCGTGGCTTCGGTCGGCCCGGCATACCATAGGCTGGTTTCACCGGCGTAATCGAGGGGCGTAATCGCGGCGACATCGGCCGCCGTGTCGACCTCAAGGGTTCCGGCAATCGAATTGATGTACTCAGGGGTCCAGACATCAGGATCGACGCCGGTCTGGGCGGCGCCGTCCTGCGCCAGCGAGACCTGGGAACCGAGCGCCGCGGCGCCAAGAGCGCCGGCCCCAGCGCTCAGCGTCTGGCGGCGATTGAGGGGGAGATTGAGCAATTTGGTGACGGGATCAATGGACATGCGATCTGACTCCCTGGGCGAAGTGAATCAAGACGAAGACAGGACCCATCCGAGTGGCTCTTCCCGGCCCCGGTTGGGGTCGAGGTATGACGGCGCCGACGAACTCCACAGGGGCGGAGGGAACACCTCGGCAAGGCACGGATCGCGAATCAGGTTGTGACGCTACTGCGAGTATCTCATCACGGCCAAACACCCCCTGTCAACTATGTGAATATCTGCACAAGGGTCGAGTTCATTCAATCGCCAACGAGCCGCTGACATGACCAGCCGGCTGTGCGACCATCCCCGACAATGACGCGTTCGCCAACCCCAGCGAAAGAGGTCAGATCATCATGAATATCGCGAAAATCGAGACTTTTACGTATTGGATCGAGTGGTGCAACTGGCTCTTCGTGAAAGTCACCACCGACGATGGACTGCACGGTTGGGGGGAGGGATCGCTCCACGGCTCGATCCCGGCGGTCGACGCCGCGATTCACGAGCTCGGCGCTTCGCTGATCGGCAAGGACCCCTCCGGCGTC
>JBGTNF010000244.1:0-13689 GCA_041743205.1 Thermomicrobiales bacterium
ATACATCCCGAACACCAGCATCGCCCTCACCCGCCACGACGGCTACTGGGACGCGCCAAAGCCGTACGTCGATGGCGTCGAGATCCTGATCGTGCCGGAAAACGCCTCGCGGACCACAGCCCTGGTGTCGGACTCGGTCGATATCATCGAACAGGTTCCGCAGCAGGACATCCAGGTGCTGGAAACGAACGAGGCGACCCAGCTCGCGGGCGGGATCACGACCAACCTGCGCTGGCTGGTCTTCAACCTCCGCCGCGAACCATTCGCCACGCTCGAATTCCGCCAGGCCGTGGCGGCGGCGATCGATCGCCAGACCATCGTCGACACGGCCGTCTTTAGCTACGGTCAGCCGCTGGTCGGCCTCTACCCGCCCGATTTCTGGGCTGGGTATCAAGGTGAGATCCCGGCGCAGGACCTGGACGCCGCCAACGAACTGCTCGCCGCAGTCACGCTGCCGGAAGGGTTCGCCCCCGGCCTGCTGACCTGGGCCCAGTACGATTTCCTCTCCAGCACCTCGGTCGTGGTCCAGGAGCAGTTGCGCCAGATCGGGATCGAGGGCGTGATCGAGCCGGAGGAGAACGCCACCTACATCGAGCGCTTCTTCGGCGGCGATTTCGACATCGCGGTTATGGGCGCGTCGGGCTACATGGACCCGAACGAGTGGCTTGAACAAAGCCTGAAGACCGACGGACCCAACAACGCAGCCGGGTTCAGCGATCCGGCCCTGGACGCGCTCCTCGACGAGGGGCTAACTGAGCAGGACCAGGAAGCGCGGGCGGCGATCTATCAGCAGGCGCAGCAGATCGTGATCGACCAGGCGCCGTGGGTCAATCTCTACACCTCGAACACCTACGAAGGCCTGCAGAACCGGGTCCAGGGGTTCCGGCACCTGCTGTCCGGGGGGCTGCGCTCGATCAGCGGCGTCTGGCTGGACCAGGGCTGACGGGGCACGCCCGATCCCGGTAGGGGCGGACCTTGTGTCCGCCCGCGCGGGTCATTGGGGCGGCGATGTCCGGCATAAGACCGGCCAGTACGAAACTGGCGCAACGAGCGCGACTCTCGGCAAGGACGGCTGCGGAGCTTGCTCCGCCCGTAGTTCGCCAACTGGCGACTCGCGATCGTCTACCAAGTCTCGATTCCGTACGCGATCGGTTGCGTCCGCCCTCGGGCGGAGCAAGCTCCGCAACCGTACAAGTTGAGCGTCGCCTCGGCGATTGGCGGGCGGAAAAGTCCGCAACCCTACGATTGGCGCGGTCACATAGCGGGGAAGGAGGGCGGGGATGCTGAAGTTCATCTTGCGGCGCGTGTTGCTCATGATCCCCGTGCTGCTGGGGGTGACGCTGGTCACGTTCATCATCGTGCGCTCGATTCCGGGCGACCCGGTGCAGGTGCTGCTCGGCGCCGACAGGAGGACCACGCCCGAACAGATCGAGGCGATCCGGCAATCCTACGGGCTGGATCAGTCGCTGCCGGTCCAGTACATCAAATGGTTGGGCCACGTGCTGACCGGTGATCTCGGCTCTTCCTTGCGCACCAAACGTCCGCTGACCCAGGAGCTGGGCCTGCGGCTGCCGGTCTCGATCCAGCTCACGGTCATGGCGGGGATCATCGCCGCCATCCCGGGCCTGATCTTCGGCGTGCTCGCCGCACTCAAGCGCAACTCCGGGATCGACTACGCCACGACGATCGCCACCCTCGTCGGGGTATCCGTGCCCAATTTCTTCCTGGCCACTCTGCTCGTGCTGGTCTTCTCGTTCTGGCTCAAGTGGCTGCCGCCGGTCGGGTTCCGGCCCTTCACGGACGATCCGGTGCAGAACCTGAAGACGATGATCATGCCGGCGGTTGCGCTCGGTTTGCCGCTGGCGGCGATCCTGATGCGCTTCACGCGCTCGTCGGTGCTGGAGGTGATGGGGCAGGAACACGTCCGCACGGCCAGGGCCAAGGGCATTCCGCAGCGCCAGGTGCTCTTCCGGCACGTGTTGCCGAACGCCGGGATCCCGATCCTCACCATTGTCGGGCTCCAGGTCGCCAGCCTGCTCGGCGGCACCGTCATCATCGAGCAAATCTTCGGGTTGCCGGGCGTGGGCCGCTACGTCTACGAAGCGATCGCCAACCGCGACTACCCGGTTGTGCAAAGCGTGACCCTGGTTCTCGCCTTCCTCTTCGTGCTGGTCAGCTTGGTCGTGGATGTGCTCTACGCGGTGATCGATCCGCGCCTGCGACACGCCCGATGACGTTCTCGACGTTCCCTTTCAAGCCGAATCCGGAGATGACCCATGGTTGACGCCAGCGCAACCATCGCCTCGGCGGCCGGCAGCGGCGTGGCGGCGGCCCAGCGCGTCTCGAAACGCTCCGGGCTACTCTCCGTGCTCCTGCACCAGAAGCTGGCGCTGACCGGCATCGCCATTGTCGGGTTCTTCATCGTCGTCGCCACCATCGGGCCGTTCCTCGCTCCGCACGGAGCGACGGAGCAGTTCGCCGGTCAGCAGCTCAAAGGCCCTAGCGCCGACTACCTCTTCGGCACCGATGAGTTCGGCCGGGACGTGCTCAGCCGGCTGATCCACGGAGCCCGGATCTCGTTCCAGGTCGGCGTGATCGCGGTTGGCATCTCGGCCCTGATCGGGATCGTGCTCGGGATGCTGGCCGGGTATTTCGGCGGCTGGCTCGACAACGTGATCACGCTGTTTATGGACGTGCTGTTCGCCTTCCCGACGATCCTGCTGGCGATCGCGATCATGACCGCGCTCGGCAACTCGCTCACGAACGTGATGATCGCGATCGGGCTCGTCAACGCGCCGTCGTTCATGCGCGTGGTGCGGGGGTCGGTGCTGGCGGTGCGGACGAGCACCTTCGTGGAATCGGCGGTCGTGGCCGGGGCGCCGCCGCCGGCGATCATGGCGCGCCACATCTTCCCGAACATCACAGCCCCGCTGATCGTCCACGGCTCGCTGAACTTCGCATTCGCCGTGCTCTCGGAAGCCTCGCTGGCCTTCCTCGGCCTCGGCAACCGTCCCCCGTCTCCCTCGTGGGGCTCGATGGTGTCCTCGTCGTACAGCGTGTTGCAGCTGGCGCCGTGGGCTGCCATCTTCCCCGGCGTGGCAATTGCGCTGACGGTGCTCGGCTTCAACCTGCTCGGCGACGGCCTGCGTGACGCCCTCGACCCGAAGCTCCGCCACTGACGCCGGATGTCGAGTCCTGCCTATCGTTTGCCGAAACGGGCGGACACAAGGTCCGCAACCCTACGAAATGCCTCGTGATTGCAGGCATGCAACGCATCGTAGGGGCCGGCCCGTGTGCCGGCCCGGATCGCGGAGAACCAGGTTTTGCCCTTGCCCATGAGACGGCACACGATGTTCGGAGGCCGCGCCGTCTAGCGGGCGGCCACACGAATCGACAAGGCCTCTTTGCAAGGACCGACAACGTCGGTTGATTCTGGGCCGACCCTAGAAAATCACGATCCTCAGCGAATGTGCGGACACCACATCACTCGTCGTCCGGGGCCAGGCCAAGCGCCTGTTCGAGCAGCGCGCGTTTGCGTTCGATCAGGTCGCCGAGATACGCCCCGTACGCGGGCTCGGCGTCGAGGGCAGCGATTTCCAGCAGGCGAAGCTGGGCGAGTTCGCGCTTCACTTCGTTGGTGGACGATTGCGGTCCGACCGCCTCGATCCGTCGGTTCAGCAATCGTTGCACCTGGTCGTAATTCCCCTCGCGCGTGTTGGTGCCGCTCCGGACGTAGATCGCGCCGCGCCGCACGTGGTCGTCATCCTTGTGCCATTCTTCCTCGCAGACGAACGGAATGAATTCGGGCAGGTCGGGAATCGCCAGCACCTGGATCTGCTTGCCGCGTAACGGTTCGTAGGTCGCGTCGGCGTAGTCGAAATCGAGCAGGGTAATTTCGTTCATCAAGGGCGGCGGGATGAAGGAACGAAAGGTGTCGAACACCGTCTGCTTCGGGGCGAGTTCCGCCAGTCCGACCGGTTCCAGGGTAGCGTCGCGGATCCCGAACAGGATCACCCCGCCGCCCGAGTTGGCGATGGCTAACGCCGTCTTCGCCATCCGGGGCAGGGGCGGCCAAAACTCCTTCAGTTCGTACGGGTCGAACTCGCCGCCGAAGAACCGGATGAGCTCCTGAAGCCCCTCGCGGGTCGGGTCGGCTACAAACCCTGCGATGTCTTCCTTGATCCGTTGTGAAAAGGTCTCGACCATGCCGATTGTCCCGCTCCTCGATTGCCAGTGTTTCGACCGAGTATACGGAACGGGTCACGTCCGATCGCGCCGGTTTCCCGTAGTACTGGGAGACGGCGCCAACGCTTAACGATGGAAAACGACAGAGGATCACGCATGACCAGCATTCGGTTGACGCGACGGAACGCCCTCGCCATGGCTTTGGGCGCCGGAATCGCCCTGGGGGGTGGGGTATCGCGGGGAGCCCAGACATCAGTGCGGGACTGGCTGCCGGCGCCGATCGGCAAGGCGGGGG
Source organism: Thermomicrobiales bacterium (assembly GCA_041743205.1). GTDB lineage: Bacteria > Chloroflexota > Chloroflexia > Thermomicrobiales > UBA6265 > JACCYX01. The sequence goes on from JBGTNF010000244.1 coordinate 4,481, forward strand.
CCGAGCCTGGCGACGGCTTCACGATCGGCCACGGGTTCGCCTGCGAGAACACCTGGTTCTCGGCCGGGTGGTGGCACACCGGCGAGGACTGGTACGCGACCAACGGCGACACCGGCGGGGCCAGCGTCTACGCGGTGGCAGCCGGCGAGGTCGTCTACGCCGATTTCGACTACCCGGGGCGGGTGATCATCGTCCAGCACGGGCCAGAGCTTTACTCGCTCTACGGGCATCTCGATTTCGACGTGAAGGTGGAGGCTGGTCAACGCGTGGCGGCTGGCGACCGGCTGGGCACGATCCTGCCCCAGGCGCAAGTGAAGACGGCGGGCCAGGCGCCCAGCCACCTTCATTTCGAGCTCCGCACGTTCCTCACTCGTGACGATGTCAACGGCTCTGCGCCCCAGTTCGGTGTTAACTGCGGGTTCCAGTGCCCGCCTGGTCCCGGCTACTGGCCGATCGAGGCGCCGCTGCACCCGGCGGAACTCGGCTGGCGCAATCCGCTGCTAGGACGCCTCGCTCGCCTCGACTTGAAAGAATTGGAACTGGCGCCGCAGACATCCGGAGTTGGCGAACGCGTGTCGCTCTATGCCGGTCCCAGTTCTGGCATGCCGTCGTCGGAGGAATTCGTCCTCGATGCACGCGACCGACTCGCCGTGCTCGACCTCGTCGCCAGCGATCCGGCCGCGACCGGGACGAGCGCCGAGGCGTACCGCGCCTGGTTCAAGGTTGTGGCGCCCAACGGAAGCGAAGGGTGGGTCCAATTCGCCGTGCCCAGCGACCGGGAGACGGGATCGGACGGCAGGCCGTCATCGGTGGACCTGCCGTTCCTGTTGGTGGGGCCGTCAACGAGTGACCGTTCTCGGAATACGGCATATTTCGGAATCCGTGTAGTCACTGCGTGAACCGATCCTGCCACGGTTCCCGCGGGAGTAGGGGCGATCCTCCGTGATCGCCCGGGGCAACGGGACCGACGAGGACGGGTCAACACTGAGGTTGACCCCTGCGGCTGACGGCGTATGCGGCGGGATGCCACATGGGCGGCCCCTCGGGATATCCCCGACCAGATGTCTGTACCGCTACGCCGCCGACCCTTCGAGGCCGGCGAGTTCCGTCTCGATCAGCGTGACCAGCTCGGCCATGCCCGGCGCGTCGAAGATCAGGCGCGCTCCAGCCCGATCGAACAGCTCCGGCAGCGGCCGTGAACCGCCCAAGGCGAGTGCCGCCCGATAGTCGGCGGTCGCTTTCTCCTGGTCGACCAGGCTGTCGCGCCAGACCTGGAGCGCGCCAAGCTGCGCGATGGCGTATTCGATGTAATAGAAAGGGTAGAGGAAGATGTGGAGCTGCTTGTGCCAGCGCGCGGTGCGTTCGGCCTCCAGGCCGGTCCAGTCGACGCCGGCGTTGAAGCGCTCCCACACCGTCAACCATTTCGCGTCACGTGCGTCGCGGTCGGCCGCCGTCGGATCGGTGTAGAGCCAGTGCTGGTAGGCGTCGACCGTCGCGACCCAGGCGAAGATGTCGAGGATGCCGTCGAGGTGTTCGGTGCGAGCCCGGACGTAATCCGACTCGTCGTAGAACCCGCCCGCGTCCGCTTTCAGGTAGGGCGCCGAGAGCAGCTCCATCGACATCGAGGCGACCTCGGCCATCTCGCTCCCGTACTGCCGCTGGTAGACGAACGGCAGCTTCGCCGATTCGAAGCCGTGGAAAGCGTGACCGGCTTCGTGCAGCAATGTGCGGACGTCGGACCCGACGCCACTGGCGTTCATGAAGATGAACGGCCGCTTGCGATAGGGGAAGCTGGTGCAGAAGCCGCCCGGCCGCTTGCCCTTGCGGCTCTCCAGGTCGAGCAACTCCTCTTCGCGCATCGTGCCGAAGTACTCGCCGAAGACCGGGTCGACCTGGCGGAAGATCGCTTCCGACTTCGCGTTCCACTCCTCGACCGACCCGTACGGCTTCAGCGCGGGCAGGCCGAGCGGATCGTGGCTCGTGTCCCACGGCTTGAGTGAATCGACGCCCATCTGCCGCTTGCGCCGATCGAGCCGGCGGGCGATGGCCGGGACGAAGGTCTGCTCGACGGACGCGTGAAACGTCTCGCAGTCGGCCGGCGTGTAATCGTACCGGTGTTTCGAGTCGAAGGTGTAGTCACGGTAGTTGGCGAACCCGGCGTTGCGGGCCAGTTCCTGGCGTTTCGCCATTTGCTTGTCGAAGACGGTGGCGAGCTCATCCCGGCGCTCGATGTAGGGCTGGAACTGGAGTCTCCAGGCCGCCTCCCGGGTGGCGCGGTCGGGATCGAGCATGAACGGGCTCAGGCGCGGGATCGGGATGTCTTCGCCGCGCCAGTCGACCGTCATCCCACCGGTGATCTTGCCGTACTCGGCGTTGAGCTGCTGGAGCTCCTGTTCGAGCGGTACGTTCGCTTCGCGGAACAGATCCTGGTTGGTGCGGAACCGGCGCAGGGTCGTCGCCAGGTCGTCCCGCGTGTAGCCGACATCGATCAGCTTCCGGGCCAGCCGCACCACCTGTTGGCTGCGCTTCGGGCCGATCTGGCCGGAAAAGCGAAGGTAGGCTTCCTCGATCGCGGGGTCGGTGGTGTCGCAGGAATAGGCGACGTTGGCGAGACTGGCCGCCTCGCCGAGCGCTTCGTCGAGCGCATTCCACTCGGCGAGCCAGGCTTCGATGCCGGGCCGATCGGCGGGATCGAGCGGCTGGGCGACCAGCGCCTCGTAGAGTGGGAGGATGTCCTCCCAGGTCGAATCGGTGAACTGGTCGGGCGTTGGCGTGGTTCGGAGCGTCACGAATGGGTCCCTTCCGCATCGGTCCTCGCGCTGGAATGGTGCGAATCCAGCGTGAGGACCATGAAATCGTTGTCCAGCGCCTGGCCGTCGATGATGTCGGCGCGAGGCATTTGCCCCCAGCGCACGAACCCCGCCCGCTCGTAGGATCGAACGGCGGCGACGTTCGTGGAGACAACCTGCAGGTGCAATTGAAGCACACCGTCGATCGACCGGGCGTGAGCGATGGCGGCGTCAAGCAGCCGGTCGCCATTACCCTGGCCCCGGAACTCGGGCGCCACGTACACGCCCCAGATGTCCATCCGGTGGCGCATCTTGGGCCGGTTCCAGCCCGCCACGCCGGTCATCCCGGCAACCGTTCCGTCATCGGCGACCGCTCCAAACACCAGGTTGTTCCCGACGTTCCAGAACGAGTCGAACGAGTGCCGGACCTCCGATTGGGAAAGCGCGGCCGCCTCTGCGTACGGCTGTCCGAACGCGTCGGGGTGGTCGTGGAGCGCCCGCAGCCTGAGTTGCCAGCAGGACGGGAACAGTTCGGCCGTGATTGGCAAGATCCGGATGGAGGCGGAAGATTCAGTCACGGGTCGGTGCTCCTGGAATCGATGGTCATGTCCGCAATGCGGCGGGCCCGCGCCTTTATTAAGTTGTCATTCCGACGAAGGAGGAATCTTCGTAGGTTCGCCACGACAGGTCGAAGATTCCTCCTTCGTCGGAATGACAACCCCGGTTGGCCATCGCGCGTGGCCGACACGAATTGACGGCAGCCGGGTCAAATCAGCCCGCCGCCGATGAGCAAGCGGAAGATCACGATGCAGAGCACTACGACCGAGCCCAGGAACCCGACCTGCGAGAACGGCAGGCGCGGCGGCTCGCGCAGGTCGAGGTAGAAGAGCACCGTCGCCACGATCGCCAGCGGCAACGAGGTGAACCAGTTGAGCCAGCCCAGGAACGGAATCAGGCCCAGCAACATGAACATGGTGGCCAGCAGGGCCAGGCCACAACAGAGTGCGCCCATTGTGTGCAACTCCATTGGAACAGTGACTTTCGTGCGCGACATCACTCGAAATCGCGCCGAAAGTGTACCGGGCAAACGACCGGTCCAGGCCGGCGACAGCTGACCTGAACCAACTCGCCGGGCGACGTACTTCCGCCAGCCGCCGCCAGACCTGAAAATGCGGTAAAATATCCAGGCATGGCAGTGCGTGATGTACTCATGCCTGTTCCTAACCGTTCCCTGATTCTCGACGCCGATCCGCCATGTGACGAGAGACGCGGGAGTCGACAGGGCTCCAGCGCCGTCAATCGTGTCCGTCTCCAGGACTTGGAGATGCGCCTCGCTGGCGAACCCGTCTCGTTCCACCGCATGAGCATGCGGTGAATATCCGTAACAATCTTCGTGAAAGAGCACTGCATTTTGGCAAAGAAACAGCAAGCGCGGAGGCCGGTTCGAACGCCGGTTCCGGCGGCGGCAACGCCATCCGAGGGACCGCGTCGAACCAACCCCGACGCCATCGCGGTCGAGGGCAAGATCCTGGAAGCCCTCCCCAACGCGATGTTCAAGGTCGAACTCGAAAACGGGCACGAAGTGCTCGGTCACCTCGGCGGCCGAATGCGGAAAAATTACATCCGCGTGCTTCCTGGCGACCGTGTCGTGGTCGAGCTCTCGCCGTACGATCTCACGCGCGGCCGAATCACTTTCCGCCATCGATAGCGAACCTTCATCGCCAGGCCCGTCCATTTCAGGCACATCCTGGAATACGCGGCGATGGTTGGGCAAACGCACGCGCCGCCGGGGTACACTCGCCCCGGCGTTGCTGCGTCGTAGCGCGCTTGATTTCCCGCGAAACCACCGCCGGCCAATCGCCGGATCGCCTGCCAAGGACGTGTCGTTGAACAAGCAGTTTGCAACGTGAGGTCGTGGCGAGCCTGGGTCGGCATCGCGATCAGCGCCGTGTTCCTCTACTTCGCGTTCCGTGGGCAGGATTTCGGCGAAATCCGCGATTCGCTCGGCCGGGTCGAGCTTTGGTGGCTGGCGCCCGCCCTGGTCATGTACTTCATCGGCGTCTGGCTGCGCGCCGTGCGCTGGTCGATCCTGTTGCGGCCACTCACCCCGGATGTGACGAGCGCCACGCTGTTTTCCACGGTCGTCGTCGGCTACATGGCCAACAACGTCCTGCCGCTTCGCGCCGGCGAGCTCGTCCGCTCCTATCTCGTGCGGCAGCAGTACGGCGTGCGCAAGACTTCGGTGCTGGCGACCATTGCCGTGGAACGGATCTTCGACGGTTTCACCATGCTGGGCTTCATGCTCGTGGCGACCACGTTCGTCTCATTCACCAGCCAGCTCCAGCACCTGGCGCTGATCGCCTTCATCGTCTTCACGGTGCTGCTGATCGGTCTGTTTCTCCTGACGCTCGGTGGCGATTTGATCGACCGCCTGCTCCAGGTGATCCTCGGTCCCTTGCCGACGCGGGTCGCCGACTCCGTGCAGCGGATGACAGAATCGTTCCTCGGCGGCCTGGGCGTTTTCCGCAACCGGGGCGACCTGTTGCGGGTGGCGAGCTACTCGCTGCTGGCCTGGCTCTGCGAGGCGTCGATGTACTACCTCGTCGCTCGCGGGTTCAGCGACGTGATCCGGGACGCGATGGGCATCGCCGCCACCTTGATGACCACTGGCGTCGCCAACATGGCCACCCTGATCCCCTCCTCACCCGGCTACATCGGGCAGTTCGAGTTCGGCGTGCGCCTGGTGCTCAACGGGGCGCTCGGCGTGCCGGAAGCGCAGGCGCTGGCCTACGCCATCCTCGTTCACGCCGCGCTCTACTTCCCGATCACGCTCTGGGGCATCGTGATCTGGTTCCGGCGCCACCTCTCGTTCGATCAGATCCGGGCGGGCGAGGACGCCGCGGACGGCGACGATGGCTCGCCCGAACCGCGCGGCGCCCTGGCCGCTGATCGTTGATGGCGTGACGACGCGTACGCGGGAGCAGGTGCCTGCATGGTGCTCGAAACTGGCGAATCGTCGGAGAGCATTCCTTCGTGACACTTCTCAACAAGCATTCCACACGTCCACGATGTCGCCGAGGCATGCCTGGACCATCTTCGGACGTGCTGCTGGCCGCACGTTGGTCAGGGGCGCCTTGGTCGCTACGAAACCAGGATTGGATGATCAAACGTCATGGAAATCTGGCAGGCAATCGTGCTGGGCATCGTGCAGGGGCTGACCGAGTTCCTGCCGATTTCGTCCTCGGCGCACCTCATCATCTTTCCCTGGCTGCTCGATTGGGAGACCCCCGGACTCTCGTTCGACGCTGCGTTGCACCTTGGGACACTGACGGCCGTGCTCGTCTACTTTCGGCAGGAGATCATCCGCATGATCGCCGCCATTCCGCGGGCGCTGTCCAACCCGGTGAGTCTGCTGTTGGGGCGCGTGGATGCGCCGGACGATCGCGATCCGGACGCCCGGATGGGGCTGCTGATCGTGGTGGCGACGATTCCGGGGCTCGTCGTCGGCCTGCTCTTCGAACGGCAGATCGACGAGTTCTTCCACGCCGATGAGGCGTCCGGCACGGCAATCGCGGTGATCGCCACGATGCTGATCGTGGTCGGCCTGGTGATGCTGGCCGCCGAACGTGTTGGCCAGCGCACCCTTCACGCGATCGACCTGGGGTGGAAGGATGCGGCAATCATCGGCGTGGCCCAGGCGATCGCACTGATTCCTGGCACCTCCCGCTCGGGGGCCACGATTTCGGCGGGCCTCTTCCGCGGCCTTACCCGGGCCGACGCCGCCCGCTTCTCGTTCCTGGCCGGTATGCCGCTGGTGCTCGGCGCCGGGATCAAGTCGTTGCTCGACGCCGTCAGCGAGGGAATGAGTGGTCATGAAGCGGCGCTCTTCGTAAGCGGGGCGATCTCCGCCGGCGTCGTCGGGTTCCTCGCGATTTCCGGCCTGCTGCGCTTCCTGGCCAACCGCAGCACTCTCGTCTTCGTGGTTTACCGGATCGCCTTTGGCATCCTTCTCCTGACAATCCTCGCCGTTCGGTAATGCGCGGCGCGGCCGGTGTGCCACATCCAGCCTTGCAAGATTCGCCCAACGAGCGCGTCACAATAGTGCCCGAAGGCAACGAAATCGGCCCCTGTACGGTTGCGGAGCTTGTCTCTGCCCGTGCTCGGCGATGACCATCATCCGTTCCACCCACGACGGGCGGAGACAAGCTCCGCAACCGTACGAGCATCGGCAGTCGGTGTCTTAGGACGCCTGGATACAGACGTTGTGTCTAGCTGCATCTCCAACATATGCTTGACGATGCACTCGTTCGTGGATAGAGTTCTTCCAGTAACGAATGCATGGAGGCACACATGATCGAGACCGCATCTCAATCGCTAACGAAACCTCAGCCCGACATCGTCGATGAGTGGAGTGACGACTGCGAGTGCCTTCACCCGGAAGCGGTCTATTCCGTGCGGCGTGCGCTGGCGGACGCCCCGGCGGACGACGTGGCCCGGATCTTCGCCGTACTGGCCGAACCCACCCGGGTTCGGGTGGTGATGGCGCTGGCTGGGGCCGAGCTTTGCGTCACCGACCTGGCGGCAGCGACTGGAGCCAATCGGACCACGATTTCCCACCAGCTCAAGGTGCTTCGCGAACACCGCGTGGTGCGCCGCCGGCGGCAGGGCAAGGTCGTCTATTACGCGCTGGACGACGATCACGTGACGGCGTTGCTTGGCATGGCGACCGCCCACGTCACCGAAGCCGGCAGCGCAATGGTCGATCCGGGGACGGCCTGACCATGTCGACCGTTTCCAACCGGGTGGTGTTCGATATCTCGGGCATGGATTGCGCCGACTGCGCGAAGAGTGTCGAGCGCGTCGTCGGCGCCCTGCCCGATATTTCGTCGGCGGTCGTCAGCTTCGGCGGTGGCACGCTGACCGTCGTGCCCGCTTCGGGACAAGGGAACGATGGGTCGTTGCGGCGGGCCATTGGCGGCGCGGTCGATCGCGCCGGATACACCGCCACGGTGCGGGAAGATGGCGTCCTGCGCTCCGCTGCCCGCACACCATGGTGGCTAAGTCGCAAGCTGATCCCGACCGCGATTGCGATCGTGTTCTGGACAGCGGCAATGATTGCCCTGCACGTCGCGGACCAGCGCCCCGCGTCCGTCGCCCTCTTCCTGACCGCCATCGGCATCGGCGGCTACCCCATCGCCCGGTCGGGCCTGATGTCGTTGCGGGCGCGCCGGCTGGACATGAACGCCTTGATGACGATCTCCGTGATCGGCGCGGCGGCGCTAGGCGATTGGTCCGAAGGCGGATTGGTGGTCGTGCTCTTCTCGATTGGCACGACGCTCCAGGCGATTACCTTCGACCGGACCCGAAGCGCCATTCGGGGGCTGCTCGACCAGGCGCCGGAGGAAGCCCTGGTCATCAGGGATAGTCAGGAAATCACGGTTGCCGCCGCCGATCTCGTGACGGGCGATGTCTTCCGGGTTCGGCCCGGCGACCGCTTGCCGGCCGACGGCGAGGTGATCAGCGGCGCCTCGGCGCTGCAACAGGCGGCGATCACTGGCGAATCGATGCCCGTCGAGAAGCGGGTTGGGGACGGCGTGTTCGCCGGCACGCTCAACGGCGGCGGCACGTTGCTGGTGCGGGTCACCAAACCGGTCGCCGAGTCGATGCTGGCGAACATCGTTCACCTAGTCGAGGAAGCCCAGGCGTCGAAGGCGCCAGCGCAGCAACTGGTCGACCGGTTCGCGGCCGTCTACACGCCGGTCGTGGTCGCGGTCGCCGCCCTAATCGCCGCCTTCGGATGGCTCGTCGCCGACGACGCCGGAACCTGGATCTACCGGGCGCTGGTGCTGCTGGTCATTGCCTGCCCGTGTGCACTGGTGATATCCACGCCAGTCTCGATCGTGTCGGCGATCGGCGCCGCGACCCGGATGGGCGTCCTGGTCAAGGGCGGAGCGGCGCTGGAAGAACTGGCCCGAATCAGGACCGTCGCCTTCGACAAGACCGGCACGCTCACCATCGGCCGACCGGCGGTGGTGGCGATCGTGCCGTTTGGCGAGGAGACGGAGGCCACCGTACTGGCGCACGCCGCCGCGATCGAAGGGCCATCCGAGCACCCGTTGGCGCGGGCGATCGTGGCCCGCGCATTGCATGACAACCTGCGCATGCTCACTGCCGTCGATTTCGTGTCGTTGACCGGCCGGGGCGCCGCGGCCACGGTGAATGGCGCCCGGATCGCGATCGGGAGCGACCGGCTCCTGACCGACCACCTGGTAGACGTCGGGGAACTGGCCGCGGTGCGGGAGCTGGCAGAGGAGCACGGCTCCAGTGGGCAATCGGTCTTGACGCTCATCAGGATCGATGAAGGCACAGCCCGAGTGCTCGGCGCAATCGTCGTCGCCGACCGCGTCCGCGGCGGCGCCC
>JBGTNF010000245.1:0-5143 GCA_041743205.1 Thermomicrobiales bacterium
GCGAGATCGACGCCCTGGGCCTGCCGGCCCGGCTACCGTCGCGATTCCAGTTGGGCGGCGTGGCCTACGCGCTCGCCGGGTCGGTGGACCCGGCCGATACCGGCGAACTCACCGCGTTCGGCTGCATCGGCGCCTTCGAGGTTGCCACCGCCGAGGGCGAGGAGCGCGCCGAGGTTCTCTACCTGCGCACGGCCACGACCGCTGCCGAGACGGTCTATCGCTACGAGGCCGCCGTCACCTACGGCGTGGACTACGAAATCTCGGGTCGGCCGCAAGTCATCGTGGCGGCGGACCAGCAGTTCCGGCTGGATCAGGCCTGGCAGTCGTCGATCTACTCCAGCACCACGGTCCTGCTCTTCGCCAGCGATCCGGAGAACCCGGCGCCGGATCTCTTCTACGCGGTGGATATCTCCAGTTCAGTTCGGGGCGACGCGGTCGGCGAGTACCGGTTGTCGAACGAGACGGACCAGCCGTCGGAGGACCTGGCGACCGCGGCCACGGCGGCCGGCCTGAACCCGGACCTCATCTTGGCGGGGCAGCGTTACCTGCTCACCGGCATCTACCTGCCAGCCGGAACCACGACCAACGGCTTCGTCACGCTTTTCGCCAGCGCGACGGAGGGCGTCGAGGACCGGGTGCTTGGGCGCGACCTGCGGCGGCTGGAACTCTTCATCTACGAGCCGATCCCAGCCGTCGGCGATTGACGCGACCTGGGCCGAGCGGCGGGTTCAGGCGCCGAAGAGGTCGAGGAAGGTCCGGGCGGTGACGATCGGGATGCCGAGGAAGGGGTTGAGCGCGAGCAACCCCTTGTCGCCGCTGACGATGATGTCGGCGCGGCCCTTGACGGCGGTGCCAAGCACCCGATCGTCCTCCCCATCATCCGCCACGCCTGTCACGGCCGGGTCGGGATCGTACGGCTGGGCATTTCGCCGATAGCGGGTCACTGTTTCGGCACGCACCTGTTCTGTCAATCGCGACGAGAAATAGCGCAATCGCAACACTCTTTCGAGGTTAGCCAGCATTTCGTCTGACAGGATCAGATCATGGGGACCATCGAGAATCATGTCCACCACGATTGCGGGCGAGCCTTCGGGGGAAACAGCGGCTAACGCGAGAATGTTGACGTCAACGACGACTCTCATCCCTGACCCGGCGCAGTCATGCGTGCGATCTCTTCGCCTTTCGCACGCCGCTCGGCCTTGACTTCGGCGACCGCTTTCTCGATTTCCGCCTCGATCTCGTCAGCGGGTATGCCCTCGAACGCCTTACGCGTTGTCGCCAAAGTCTCCCTGAGCTCTTGCCGGTTTTGGTCGATTCGTTTGAGTCGCGCGAGGTCATCCATCGAAACGATCGCGCCCACGGGAATGCCGCTTTTTTCCACCACCACGCGCGCCTCACGGCGATGCACCCGATCGAGCGTTTCACTTAGGTGCTTTCGGGTTTCAGATACGTTGCTTGTTTCAGTTGCGGGAAATGCGGAAAGCGCCATTACAAACTCCTGACATGGTTGCTTGGCAGATCACGACCACCTGTATTGTACGTCACTGCACTGAAACGTACATCATATCCTCGCTTCGAACCAAAAGCCCCACGGCCGCTTATCAACCCGATCGCGGCAGAATCAGGACAGGACCATCCTCAATGCCGCCAACGTAGCGCCTCTGGACGTCAAACATTCGAGGTGACGCCGATTGCCTGACAAAAGCAGCCTTCGCGCGTTATAACCATCCCCCTACCTCGGCAAACAATCGGACGGGGCTTGCCGCACGTCGATCAACCAGGGAGCAGGCATGAAATTTGGATTCATCGCGACAACCGGTTCCGCCCACCAATCCTGGAGATGGCCCGGGAAGTCGAGGCCTACGGCTGGGACGGCTTCTTCACCTGGGACGGCATCGGCGGCGGTTCGGGCGAGATGGAGGTCTTCGACCCGTGGGCGATCCTCGCGGCGGCGGCAGTCCAGACAGAACGCGTCAGGCTGGGCGCGATGATCTTCCCGCTCTCGCGCCGGCGTCCCTGGAAGGTGGCCCGTGAAGCGATCACCGTCGACCACCTGTCGAACGGCCGGCTCGTGATCCCGGTCGGCCTGGGCGCCGTTGACGACGGCGGGTACGCGAAGGTGCATCCGGAAGTGACCGATCGCCGGGAACGCGCCGAATTGCTCGACGAAACGCTCGAGATCCTCGATCTCGCCTGGCGCGGCGACGCGTTCTCGTTCAACGGCAAGCACTACCAGGTGGACGACATCCGGTTCGTGCCGAAGCCGGTCCAGCAGCCGCGAATTCCGATCTGGGTGGTCGGCTCGTGGCCGCGGCCGAAGTCGATGGCGCGCGCCGCCCGATGGGACGGCATCCTGCCGTCACTTTCGGCTAAATTCGCACAACCAACCCCCGCCGATCTCGAAGACATTACAACCTGGATGGACGACCATCGGCCTGATGACCGTCCCTACGAGGTCATCCTTGAAGGGGTCTCCCCCAGCGACGATCCGACCTGGAGTGAATCGACGCTGCGGCCACTGGCCGACGCCGGCGCGACGTGGTGGATCGAATCGCGCTGGGAGGCGCCCAGCGACGTCGAGACGCTCCTTGCCCGGATCCGCCAGGGACCGCCTCGCCTGTGAGCCGAAGCCGCCCAATACCCCGCAATCTGCGAACGACCGCTAAAATCGGCATTAACGACCGGCGCCTCCGTCCGGGGAGGCAGCGGATACCAAGGGAAACGAGGGACGACGTGGCGATGTCATTCGATTTCAGCGAACCGGCCGGGCGCATTCCACTCACGAAAGTCCTGCTCGGAACCGTCGCGGCGATCGTGGCGGCGATCGTCGTCAATGTGATCGTCTTCTTCATCGCGGATGTGGCCGGTGCGTTCCCGGACGACTTCCGGTTCGAGGCCCCGGGCGGAGGCGAAACGACGATGGGCCTGGGCAACGTCATGTTCTCGACGATCTCGTACCTGGTCATTGGCGGCGTCGTCTTCGCCATCATCAGCCGGCTGAGCTCGCGCCCGGTCCGCACGTTCCTCATCGTGGCGGCCGTGGCCCTGATCCTTTCGTTCATCACGCCGTTCACCATCCCGGACGCGCCCGGCGGGATGGTCGCCGCCCTGCTGGTGATGCACGTGCTGACGGCCGTGGTGGCGGTGTGGGTGATGCTCCGGGTGGCGACATCCTGATCCGGGCCCCGACCGCACCAGCGCTCAGCGAGCCGCGAGGGGATTGACTGGTTCCGGCGCCGAGTTGGCTTCGAGGTCCGTCCACGGGCTCCAGGTAAATCGCGATTTGTAGCGCTCCAGCAGGCGCAGGATCGGCGCCCCGAAGACGACCGTGAGGACGATGTTGCCCAACGCCCGCGCGAGATCGAAACCGAGCGACGTCACGGCGTAGAAATGCAGGTAGCGGGCGACCGTCTCCCCGGCGCCGAGATCCGGTGACCAGTAGAGCCCGGCGTCGGCCCCGGCGCCGGGGGCCGAGAACGGCCAGAACCAGAGGTTCATGAGCGCGCCGAACGCAAAACCCCAGACGGCGCCGAAAGCCGCGATCACGGCGATCCGCACCGGCATCGGCCCGCCCTTCGGCAGCCAGCCCGCGGTCAGCCCAACCCAGCCGGCGCCCAGCATCTGGAACGGCAGCCAGGGACCAATGCCGCCGGTGATGAGCGCCGAGAAGAGCAGGGTCAGCACACCCATCTGGAATCCCATCGCCGCCCCGAACACCACGCCGACGAAGATGATGAGCAGGAAGATGGCGGACGCGCCAAGGATGCCGGGAACCAGCCGCAAGGTCGCGTCGACCGCGACCAGGACCCCGAGCAAGGCAACCGACCGCGAGCGCGAGACGCCGCCGTCATCGGCGATCGTGACCAGGATCGCCACCAGGCAGACGCCGATTACCGCTGCGAACAGCAACGGCGCGAGGCTGGCGTGGGCCATGCGTTCGTCTGTCGCCGGGCGACCGAGCGGCAGGATGAAGGGGTAGAGGAAGCAGGCCACGCCAATCAGGCTGGCGACCGTGAGGACGATCCTAGAACGGGTAGCGCCCACTCCTGGCATCGCGTCGTCAGTTGTTGCCCGGTTCGGAATCATCGTTCGCTCGCCTTCGTACCTTCGCGCATGCCGCACGGAACGCCACGTTCACTGGAGGATACCCGCTCCTCACGTTCCTTACGCTGCCGATGACGGATCGCTATGGACAGCATGGACAATTCCCGGGAACCTGGTCCGGGCGCATTGCACAATTGCGCCAACAGCTCTCGGCCAGACGTTTCACGCCGGGTGGTCAACGTGCACAAGAATGACCCCGGAGATGTCATCATGGATGACGCATGGGCGAGGCGAACCGCCCGGCCGGCAAGGGATTCGCGGTTTCCGGAATCGCAGCAGGGCAGGTAGGGAATGACGTCTCGCAACGGCGAAATCACGCTCCGCGATCTGGTGTCCTGGGAACCTCATCTCAGGGTCCTCAGCAACGGGCGCCCGGTCGGCAACGACGACCCCCTGGACCGCGATGTCGAATGGGTCGTCACCGCCCGCACCGGGGCCCCGATGTTGCCCTCGCTGCGCGGCGGCGAGCTCGTCCTGATGCCGCACCGGATCGTGGTCGAATCGGGCGTGCCGCTGACGATGTTGATCAGCGAGCTTTCGGGACAGCCGGTGGCCGGCGTGGTGATCGACCACCCGGCGACGCCGCCGGGTGGACTCACCCTGCCGATCCTCGGGGTGCCGATCATCTCGAACGAGCTCGAAAGCGATATCAACCGGTTGCTCACCTCCCGCCGGGGCGACCTGCTTCGGACCGGCGCCGATATCGAACGCACGATCGCCGAACTGACGGCTCGCGACGCCCGGCCCGGCGAATTGATCGAATCGCTCTCGGCCCGGCTCAACCTGGGCATAACGGTCACGACATCCAGCGGGGCGATCCTCTTCTCGACCACCGAGCACGGCGAATCGCGGCCCTCGCTCGCCAACTACCCGGGCCAGAACGGCACCGAATGGATCAAGCAACAACTGATGGGGCAACGCATGCTCTGGATCGGGCCGGTGGCGCCCCATCAGCGCGCGCTCGGGCGGCTCGTGATCCGCCGCCTGCGCGACGGCATCCAGCGCTCGCTGGACCAGGCAGACGCCACGGCTCCCCACG
>JBGTNF010000246.1:0-2388 GCA_041743205.1 Thermomicrobiales bacterium
AACGCGGTCAGTTCCAGGCCCGAAAGGTCCAGCTCAGTCGCCCGTCCGGCCAGAGCCTTTTCGATTCGCGCCGTAACGATCCGATCGGTGGAATGCGGGCGCTTTGCCATGTGCAGCGCTCCTCGAAGCAGCCAAACTTGAACCAATCAGCGGTTGATCATACGCGATCGGTGCAACGTGACCATGACCAGCGTCGGCACAGCCGCTACCTGATGCGCCGAAGGGCGCCCCCGGCGCCGATCGCGGTCCCGGCGTTTTCGCTCGGCTGCGGTGCGGTCTATATCATCGGCCAGGGGACACGATCGACGGCCGCGCCTGCCTGCATCGCGAGCCAAGGGAGCATCATGGGACGGATCTTCGGCAACCGCTTCTTCATCCTGGCAGCAGCGCTGCTCGTGCTGGTGGCCGTGCTCGGCGTGGTGAGCTGGCGGCTGCTCGCGCCCGGGGACGGGTCGTCGGGGACGGCGCTGGTGGGCGGGCCGTTCACGCTGACCGACCAGCACGGCAACCAGGTCACCGAGGCGGACTTCGAAGGCCGCTTCATGCTGATCTAGTTCGGCTACACCTACTGCCCCGACTTCTGCCCGATGAGCCTCTCGACCATGGTCCAGGCGCTCGACCTGCTGGCGCCGGAGGAGGCCGAGCGGGTCGTGCCGATCATGATCACGATCGATCCCGCGCGCGACACGGTGGCCCAGCTCGCCGACTACGTGCCGCTGTTCTCGCCCCGCCTGGTCGGGCTGACCGGCAGCGAGGACCAGGTCAGCGCCGCCGCCAAGGCCTACCGGGTCTACTTCAACAAGGTTGAACAGGACCAGCCCGACGCCTACTTGATGGACCACTCGACCTTCATCTATCTGATGGGGCCGGACGGCGAGTACCGGCGCCACTTCGGCGCCAACGCCCCGCCGCAGGAGCTGGCCGAAGGCCTGCGCGCGGAGCTCGCGCAAGGCTAGCGCGCCGCCGATGCTCGCTTGCGATCACAGGGCGGGTCGGCTACAAGCCACGATCGTCGCGGCGCCCGTAGCTCAACTGGATAGAGCACCAGACTACGGATCTGGGGGTTAGGGGTTCGAATCCCTTCGGGCGCGCCAATTTTTCAAGTTCTCAGACGGAGCCCAGATTATACTCTCATTTCGTGTCCGCCTTGTGTCCGCAACTGATTGATCGAACTACAGCAGCCCTAGCACCGGCGCTTGACCCCGAGCGCGCCCGGCTCTACGTGCTCACCGCGAGCGGCACTAGGGCCGAGGGCTGGGTCTCCTGGGTCGATGCCACCCTTGAGAAGCACGGTCCCTGGCATCTCGAGAACGACCTCGGCTTCTCCGCCGGCTCGGCGCCGTCAGGCATCACCTACAACCGTGCCTCCGGGCGGGTGATCATCGGCGCTTCCGCCGGGCTATTCGAATGCCATCCTGAGACGCTCGAGATCGAGCAGAGCCTGCTCGGCATCTGTTCCGGCGGTGGCTTCGTCGATGCTGGGAGAACCAGCCGACGGTCGACGGGGGAATCGCCGGCTGCCCTTCGCCAGCACGATCCATCGCAACGCTGACCCCAATCGCGAGCTGGAGCGCGTCGTCGCTCCACGGCGTCGGGCTCGATGCGCGGTGCACGATCCCCTGACCGAGGCTGTGTGGACCAGCGCCGGCGGCGTCCGGAAGCTCTGGTTCGTCCGCAAGTGCCACGGCTCGTCGTCGGGGTGAATGCCGGCGTCGCGCCGCTGGCGAGTCGTTGGCTGACGTCTGGCCGGAGGCCGCCCCCACGGCGGCGGCCTGGATCTCGGACGTGGTGTACGCCGCCCAGATCGGGCCGTAGGTGGTGGCCTGATGGCCGAGAACCGCGTCACCTCGCTCACCGCGGAGGTTCTGACGACTGGGGCCAGTCAGACCAGGGTGAGTGCTGCGACCCGTCGAGATCCTCGCCACACCGTTCGCCGAGGCTCGGATAAGCTCGATCGCGGCGGAGCCCTGGTGTCGATAACAGAGTTGCCGGACGAGCCCGCTTCACTCTCCGTTGAGGCGGCTCTGGCACGGCGCCTGTTCGCTTCTCGGTCAGCGAAGGATTTCTGCAAAACGCCGATTGCATCACGAGATGGCCAACACCTTGTTTTTTCTAAACTTTAGCGACTGGGTACCGAATGGGCCAAGTGAACAGTCGCAGAGAAACCGGGCGGTTACATATAGAGAGATTTCGAGGCTCCGGCGCCAACCGAAGGTGCACAGCCATCCGGAAAGACGGCCGGATTCCGGTCAAGTCCCGGTTGGTGGTGTAGGAGCTGTGGGTAGGTGGCCTGCCGCAGCGACCGCCACGAGTCTGGTGGTAGGCAGGCCAGCTATCCACAGCGGGTGGCCATCGCGGGATCTCCGGTAGGGTTGGGTTGCTGACCAG
>JBGTNF010000247.1:0-16529 GCA_041743205.1 Thermomicrobiales bacterium
CCGAACATGGCCGCTGCCGCCGCCGTTGCCAGCACTGCGCCACTGCGCACCAGGTCACGGCGCGAGTGGGCGGGAGCGCTCGAAGCGACGTTCCGGACGAGTCGTGCGAACGGTGATGGGGTCGAACCGGCCATTTCCATCGGTGCTCCTTCTGCGTCGCGTGTTCGAAACCGCCGCCTTCGCCGATCCAATCAACCCGGATATCGTTGCTTTCTGAAACGGCTCAGGGAGCCCGTCCGTGTCGCGGATCATTCAGGATGTTTCGCCGAGCGTGTACCGGTACGACCGCGACCCGGCGGCATTCAGGAATGCCGCCAGCAAGTCGACGCTTGCCTGGATGTCGTCGACGTGGGCCATTTCGTTCACCGTGTGAACATAACGTGTCGGTATGGAAATCGTCGCGGTGGGCATCCCGCCGCGGCTGGTCTGGAACGCGCCGGCATCTGTGCCGCCGAAGGGCAGGATTTCCATCTGGTAGGGGATGCCGTGCTCTTCGGCGAGGTCGCGGAGATGATCGACGATCATCGGGTTTGCGATCTGGCTGCTGTCGATGATCTTGATCGCCGTGCCTGCCCCGAGCTTGCTGACCTGAGCGTCCGGGGCGCCGCCGGGAATGTCGCCGGCGATCGTCACGTCCAGGGCGATCGCAAGATCGGGTTCGATGCTGTAGGCCGAGGCGTGAGCCCCACGAAGGCCAATTTCCTCTTGCGTCGTGGCGATGGCGAAGATCTCGGCGTTGCTGTCCGTCGCCTTCCTGACCGCCTCGATCATCACGTAGACGCCCAGCCGGTCATCGAGCGCCTTGCTGACCACGGTGTCGCCCGCGCGGATCAGGTCGCGTTCCAGGGTGACCATGTCGCCAATCCGAACCTGCTCCTTGACCGCCTCGCCGGCCATCCCGAGATCCACGAAGAGGTCTTCGAGCTTGAGGTCCTTGGCGTCTCCCGGCTGCATGAGGTGGATAGGTTTCGACGCCGGTTGGAACACGCCAGGCAGGGAATCTCCCGAACGGGGATGGACGGTGACCCGTTGGGCCACGAGCACGCGGGGATCGAATCCGCCTACGCGCTGCACGCGCAGGAACCCGTTGTCGTCCACGTGGCGGACGAGGAAGCCAATTTCGTCGATGTGCGCGGCAATCGCGATCCGTGGTCCGCCGCGCCCGTTGCGCCGCCCGATCAGGTTGCCGAGCGCATCCACCGAGAGCTGGTCGACCAGCGGCCCAAGGTGGGCCGCGACGACCGCGCGAACCTTGTCCTCGCGGGATGCAATGCCGGGCGTTTGGGTCAGCGAACGAAGCAGGTTCAGGTCAAGCGTCATGAATCATGTTCCTCATCCGAATCCGGTCAACAACTCTGCCGGGCATTGTATCTGCTCCGGCTCAATGCAAAAGAACAGGGGCGCTCGCGATGAGCGCCCCTGTTCCTGCAACGTGTGCTTGCGGTCCGAAGGTTACTCGCCCATCAGGATGATCGTGCTCGAACCCATGGTTTCGCCGTCGTTGAACGTCACCGTGCCAACGGAGAGGAGGTTGATCTCGCCGATTCCGCTGACTGCGGCCTCCGGTGTCGCCGCCGAGAAGAAGTCCTCGCAGGCTTCGCCGTCGTAGTCGAGGTCAAGATTGAAGTTCGCGAAGTCGTCCTCGTCGTAGGCAGCCTGGGCCTCCGTCTGCGTGGCGTAATCGCCGCACGCCGGATCGGCGTCGAGGGTCGAGGAGCTCGCGCTCAACGCGATCGCGTCCTCGATCAGCGGTAGCAGACTCTGGATGCTGACGTACGAAATCGACGTCACTTCCGCGGGCAGTTCGGCGAACGTGTCGGCGAACGTTTGATCTTCGGCCAGCGGGCTCGACGTGCCACCGACGAAATCGTCGATGCCTTCGTTGACGCCGATGACAAGGCCCTCGTCGATGACGCCGAATTCGAGCACCAGCGGCGTGCCGGTATCCGAGAGGTCGAGGACCGTGACGTCAGAACCGTTGACGTCCCGCGAAGTCAACGTGAACGTATCGTCGGATTGTGAGGCGATCATGTTGGTGATGGTCGACACGACCCCAGCGACGGTTTCGTCATCGTCGACTTCGGTGACGAAGATGGCGCTGATCGACGGTTCGAGGTCGGTGATGTTCTCGACCGAACCAGCCATTGCCCACTCGCCGACCAGTTGATCGAGCACGTCGGTTTTCAGGTTGAATCCGAGGATGCCTTCGGCTTCCGCGAAGATTTCGTCGGCCTGCGCTTCGACATCGGCGATCGGGGTCGCGTCAGTCATCGTCTCGCCCGCCACCATTTCCTGGGCGAAGAGCAGTGCCAGGGAGTTGAGGGCCGGGGAGGCGCCAAGATCGGCTCCGCCCATGTAAATCTGGGAGGAATCCGGCACGTTGGACGTGAACGCCGGTTCGAACGCCGTCGGAGCCGGTATCTCGGCGCCTTCGGCCGGCAGCGCAATTGTGTCCAGACGGAAGCCCGGCTCATCGGCCCAGAACACGAAGCCCTGGTGCGAACCGAAGGACACGGTGAGATCGTCGGTCAGGACCGCGGTCGCTTCGGGATCCTGCGCGACCAGTGCGTCGAGCATTGCCGGGCCGTTGACGTACCCGAAGTTAAGGACTTCCTCCTCCAGGGCGCCGCGGACATCGGTGTAGGAGGCGCTGCCGGAAAGCGGCTCGACATCGCCGGCGGCGGTGTCGATGACGGCTTCGAGGTCTTCCGGAACGGTGGCCAGCGCGATGGCGTCATCGACGAGGACGATGGCGGCGCCTTCGCTGTACTCATCGGCCGGAGCCTGGCTCAAGATCGTATAACCGTTGTACTCGGTTTCCTCGATCTCGATCGTCTCGTCCTCGAACACAAGGCCGGAATAGAGATCGAACGATGACGCGGCGTCGTCAGGAACCAGGACGACAGCCCAACCCTGCGGAACATCGCCGCCGAGGGCGCTTCCGGGGTCAGTGGTGACTTCGGCGGCGTCAGAGGTAATGTCGTCGAGCGTCAGATCTTCCTCGACCGGAAGATCGGTGAGGAATACCGCGGCCTCGCCGCTGGCGAGCAGGCTGAGACCGGCGAGGCCCGTGTCGACCTCCGCCATGTCTTCCTCTGCCAGCAAGGCCTGGAGGTTCGCCCGTTCGAGAAGTTCGGCGCCCAGGGTCACCTGCGCGGAAGCCGGGTCAAGCTCGAATTCGGCCGAGAAGAGCGCGGTTTCCGGGATGTAATCCGCCACACCAGGCGCCGCCTGGGCCGCAACGGGAGCAAGCATCCAGAGGTTGGCGATCAGGAAGGCGGCGGCGACCACCACGCTCGTGACCAGTCGAATCGGATCGGGCGACGACGAGCCCCGCCGTTCATGGGTTGACGCTGTTCTCAAATCAATGCTCCTTCTCGCAAGAGCCGCGAAATCGCGACCCACTGGCTGAACCACCATATTTCCCGCAGGCAATCTCCGGCACAGTGGCCGGCGTACTGGTGAGACGATGTTCAGGGCGGAATGGTTCCGAACGTATCTCGCCGATCAGTCCTGGATGCGTCGATCGATGCCGGTTGCGATGCCGAACACGATCATGAAGAGACAGGCAAGGGCCACGATCGCCGCCACCACGAATCCCATCATCAACGCTGCCCGGATCAACCCAAGGATGAAGTCCACGGTGTTCGATTTCCTTTCCGGCGACATCGCGTGACCGTGTTTCGTCCTCGCCGCGATCCCACAATCCGGGCTGAAGTATAGACGACACGGATACCGGCGAACCGGTTTCCGTGCGCGTCGATCAGGCCACCACCGGGGCTGCGCTCAGCGCCCCGGTGAAGCTGAACTCGCCGTCGCGCACATCGACGACGACCTCCTCGCCGTCGCGTATCTCGCCCGCCAGCAACCGGAGCGCTAGCGGATCGAGGAGGTGCTTGTGGATCACGCGCTTCAGCGGCCGCGCCCCGAACGTGGGATCGTAGCCGAGTGTGGCGACCAGGTCGCGCGCCGCGGAGGTGATCGTCAGCGTGATGTCGCGGCTGACCAGCCGCTTCGACACCTCGGCCAGTTGCAGGTCAACGATGTCGGCGATTTGCCCCTTGCTCAGCGGCTTGAAGATGATCGTCTCGTCGATCCGGTTCAGGAATTCGGGCCGGAAGTTGGCCCGCAGCGCCTCCATCACCTGGCTCCGCATGTCCGGCTCGCGGGCCGGATCGGATGAGGTGATGTATGACGATCCCAGGTTGCTGGTCATGATGATGACCGTGTTCCGGAAGTCGACCGTGCGTCCCTGTCCGTCCGTCAAACGACCATCGTCGAGCACCTGGAGCAGGACGTTGAAAACGTCTGGATGCGCCTTCTCGATTTCGTCGAAGAGCACCACGCTGTATGGTCGGCGACGGACGGCTTCGGACAGTTGCCCACCCTCCTCGTAACCGACGTAGCCTGGAGGCGCCCCGATCAGGCGGCTGACGGCGTGGCGCTCCATGTATTCCGACATGTCGATCCGGACCATCGCCCCGTCGCTGTCGAACATGAATTCCGCGAGCGCCCGCGCCAGCTCGGTTTTGCCGACTCCCGTGGGACCGAGGAAGATGAAACTGCCTTGCGGTCGGTTCGGGTCGGCCAGGCCCGCCCGTGAACGGCGGATGGCGTTGGACACGGCGGAGATCGCCTCATCCTGACCGACAACCCGGGCGTGGAGCCGTTCCTCCATGTGAACGAGCTTTTCGATTTCACCTTCGAGCAGTCGACTGACCGGAATGCCGGTCCACCGGCTGACGACATCGCCGATATCGTCGGCGTCGACTTCTTCCTTCAGCAACTTGCCGCTTGCCTGAAGCCGGGCGAGGGCCGCTTCCTCAACCACGACCTGGGCGTCGAGCTCCTTGAGCCGTCCGTACTGGAGCTCGGCGGCCCGGTTGTAATCGTAGGCGCGCTGGGCCTGTTCCATCTCGACTCGGGTGCGGTCGATCTCGTCACGCAGCTCCGAAATGGCGAGGATCGCCTGGCGTTCCTGGTCCCATTTCGAGCGCAGGGCGTCGCGTGATTCCTTGAAGTTGGCGAGTTCCTGTTCCAGCGAGGCCAGGCGTAGCTGAGACGCGTCATCGCGTTCCATGCGCAGGGCTTCACGCTCGATCTCGAGTTGCATGATCCGGCGCTCGGCTTCGTCCAGCTCGACCGGCATCGACGTGATTTCCATGCGGAGCTTCGACGCCGCCTCGTCGACGAGGTCGATCGCCTTGTCGGGCAGGAACCGGTCCGAGATGTAGCGGTCGGAAAGGGTGGCGGCGGCGACCAGGGCGCTGTCAAGGATTTTCACCTTGTGATGCACTTCGTATCGCTCGCGCAGTCCGCGAAGGATCGAGATCGTGTCCTCGACGCTCGGTTCGCCGACCAGCACGGGCTGGAACCGGCGTTCCAGGGCCGCGTCTTTCTCGATGTACTTCCGGTATTCGTTGAGCGTGGTGGCGCCGATCGTGCGCAGTTCCCCCCGGGCAAGCATCGGCTTGAGCATGTTCGAGGCGTCCATCGAGCCTTCGGCGGCCCCGGCCCCGACGACCGTGTGCAGCTCGTCGATGAAGAGGATGATTTGGCCGTCGGAGGAAGTGATTTCCTTGAGCACCGCCTTCAGGCGTTCCTCGAACTCGCCGCGGAACTTGGCCCCGGCGATCAACGACCCGAGGTCAAGCGCGACGATCCGCTTGTCCTTGAGCCCGTCCGGCACGTCGCCGCGGACGATGCGCTGGGCCAGACCTTCCGCAATCGCCGTTTTACCCACGCCGGGTTCGCCGATGAGCACCGGGTTGTTCTTGGTCCGGCGGGAAATGACCTGGATCACACGCCGGATTTCCTCGTCGCGCCCGACCACGGGATCGAGCTTGCCGTCGCGGGCGAGGTCGGTGAGGTCCTGGCCGTACTTCTCCAGCGCCTGGTACTTGCCTTCGGGATTGGCGTCGGTCACTCGCTGGTTGCCGCGAATCTCGGCGAGCGCGCCGTACACGCGGTCCTTGGTGGCGCCAAGGCGGCGCAGCAGCGATTCCGCTGGCGTGCGCTCGACGGAGAGGATGCCCAGGAGCAGGTGCTCGGCGGAGACGAACTCATCGCCGAACGTGCTGGCTTCGGTCTCGGCGTGCTCGAGCGCCTGCCGGAGGCCGGAACTGACCACGGCGTCGGCGCTGAACTGGAGTTTCGGCGAACGCCCGATCAGGGCGTCCGACTCGCGGACCACCAGATCGGGATCGACACCGAGGCGTTGCAGGACCTGCGGCACGATACCGTCTGCCTGGACGGCGAGCGCGCGCAACAGCGCTTCCGGTTCGAACTGCGCCAGTTTGTGCTCGACCGTGAGCTGCTGTCCCGTGATGATGGCGTCCCGAGCCTTGTCGGTGAAGCGTTGGTTGGTTGACATCGGGTGACCTTTCTCAATTTGTTCGAATACAGCTGTATGTGGCTGGCGCGCATTGAACGGAAGCGTGCTGACAACGCTGGCGCCGTGACTCAGTAGTTTGACCAGCGAATCGTGACACTTCCCCAGCCGTCATTCCGACGACGGAGGAATCCCGGCCCCGCTGGATACGCCGCAACGCAGCGATAGGCGGTCCTGAGGTTCGGCGAGGCAGGTACCGGCTCCGCCGTATCCAGCGGGGCCGGGGTCCCTCGCAGCCCGCAGTATCCAGCGGGGCCGGCAGCTCGGGATGACGGTTGGGGAGGTGTCGGCGACCGGTCACGAGAGCGTAGCCGCCCTCCTTGGGATGACGGTGGGTGAGGTGTTGGCATTCCGGCACGATACGCTGGATGGTCGACTGAGCCCGGTGGGCCGGGTCAATCGTTCTGGCGGTGTTGCCGTTGCGACCGGACCTGTGATTCCTCGACGAAGCCGAGGCGGCGCAGGATATCGTCGAGGTCGGTGAGGCGGTCGCTGGCGGGCTGGGTCTCGTCCGCCTGTTTCACCCGGATGCGTTGCAACTGCCGGGTCAACTCCAGCGCCAGCTGGACGCCGGCCAGGTTCAGGCCGCGTTGTTCGACGAGGTACTTGACCTGGCGCAGCTGCTCGATGTCGCTATCGGAATACAGGCGCAGATTGCCCGACGTGCGGGACGGCGCGACCAGCCCCTCTCGCTCATACTTGCGAAGCGTTTGGGGGTGCATTTCCACCAGGCGCGCGGCCACACTGATGACGAACAGGGGTTCGGAAAAACGAGCGGTCATGAGTTGAGCCTCCACATTAATAGCACTGCCTGAATGATAATTGTTGATACGGTTCATGTCAACATGAGCCCGAAAGGAGAGTTCCGTGGCGAGGATTTACGCACATCGGGGAGCGTCAGCGGAGTTGCCGGAGAACACGTTGCCGGCGTTCGCCCGCGCCGTCCAGCTCGGTGCGTTCGGCATCGAGCTGGACGTCCACCTCACGCGCGACGGCGAACCGGTCGTAATCCACGACGACACCCTGGATCGCACGACAGACGGTTCCGGCAGCGTGGCCGAGATCGACCAGGTCGATCTCGGGCGTCTCGACGCCGGCGGCGGATCGAGGATCCCGACGTTGAATCAGGTGCTCGACCAGGTTGGCGACGCACTGCACGTCGACATCGAGGTCAAGGCCGCCGCGGCGGCCGACGCCGTTGTTGCGGCAACGCGGAAACGGCCCAGCCTCCGGTTCGCGATATCGTCGTTCGATCACGACGTGTTGCAGCACGTCCGGCGGCAGGACCCCGATATCGAGTTGTGGCCATTGACGATGGGGGCTTCCGATGCCGCGCTGGCGACCGCGACCGGGCTTGGTTCGCCATGCCTGGCGCTGAACGACGCCTTCGTGAACGCCGAGGTAGTCGATTTTTTGCGCGGCCGTGACATCGAGGCCTGGGTCTGGACCGTCAACGATTCGGTCCGGGCGCAGGCATTGGCAACGATGGGCGTGACGGGCATCTGCACCGACGACCCTGCCTCGCTCCTCCGCCGATCCGACGGGTGAGAGATCGCCAGGCGCCTCCCAAGCGTCCTTGAGGGATGCCGACCAGTACGGGATACTGGAATGCAGCGAACCAAAGACGGCAATTCCTGCACCGGGCGCCTGGGCCGCTCGTGGACAGTGATGGGATTCCAGTTGCAGGACGAACACACATGGCGAATCTGATCACCGTGGGCCGATTGATCCTGCTGTTCATCGTGATCTGGATGATCTACACCGGCAGCGTGCAGGTCATCGAAGCGTGCATGATCCTGATCATCGTCGTCTTCGCCAGCGACGGGCTCGACGGATGGGTTGCCCGCAAACGCGGCTCGACCTCGCCGTTCGGCGCCGTTTTCGATATTGCCGGTGACCGGATCGTGGAGAACGTGTTGTGGGTGATCTTCGCCGATCTCGACCTGATCCCGGTCTGGGTGCCCTTGATGGTTCTCACCCGCGGCTTCCTCGTCGACGGCTTGCGATCGTTGTCGTACGCCGAGGGCATGACGGCGTTTGGCAACCTGAACATGATGCGTTCGCCAATCACCCAGTGGCTGACCGCGGGCCGGTTCATGAGGGGCCTGTTTGGCTGGGCAAAGTCCGCTGGCTTCGTCTTCCTGACCGGTCTGGTGGCGTGGAACACGCTCGATACCGACGGCACCGCCATCGGGTCGATGTACTCGGCCGAGCTGTATCGCTGGTTCGGCTGGGCGTTGGTTTGGCTCGCCGTCGCGCTCACGGTAATCCGGGCCGTTCCCGTGTTCGTTGATTCGGTTGCGTTCATCCGGGACCTCGATCGAAAGCAGCCGGCATGAAACGCCAACCTGCAGACCACGACTCCTGCTTCACCCATCTCAATCGTCCATCATGTTCAATCGGCTTGGTCCGAACAGCGTGAATTCGATCGATCCGGGCAAGAAACCGTCGCCACGCTTCCGGCGTGAGGATCGACACGAGTTTCGCTACCAACTCAGCATCTTCATCGCCGAGATGTTTTCCTGGCTGTTGTGGCTCATTCCCAAGCGATTGCGCTACGCGATCGCCGACCGGATCGCCGATGGCTTCTGGCGTCTGACCCACACCTACCGGGACAACGTCGAGGCCAACGTCGCCCAGGTGCTGGACCTGCCAGCTTCGGCTCCGGAGGTGGTGACCGCCGGCCGGTCGATCTTTCGCACGAGCGCACGGAATTTCACCGACCTGATGACCATGCCGCGCCAGTCGCGGCGGTCGTTGCTGGCCTCATTGCGCGTGGTCGAAGGCGATTGGCAAACGATCGAGGACGCCATTGCGCGCGGCAAAGGCGTGATCTTCGTCCTCGGACATCTCGGATCATTCGACCTGGTGGGGCAGGTGTTCTGGGCGCGCGGCTACAAGCTGACGATCGTCACCGGGCGAACCACGTCGCGGTTCATCTTCGACGGCGTCACGCACTTGCGCGCCGCCAAGGGGTCGAAGATGGTGGAGCCGACCCCGTCGGGTGTCCGCCAGGTGATCAAGGCCCTGCGCAACGGCGAGTGCTCCGTGTTCGTCAGCGATCGAGATTTCTTCCAGAATGGCCGGCCAGTCTCGTTCTTCGGCCGGTCGACCACACTGCCGCCAGGCGCGATCCGGATCGCCCGCGACACCGGGGCGACCGTGATCCCGATCGCGCCGCAGCGATCCGGCCTGGGACACGAGCTTGCCATTCTCGAACCGTTCATCGTGCCCAGGACCAACGATCTCGAAGGCGACATGGCGGAGGGGTTCGCCCGCCTCGTGCCCGCGCTCGAACACGGCATCCGGCGCGGCGCGGCGCAGTGGGTAATGTTCCAGCGCGTTTGGCCGGATGCACCGCCGCCGCCGGTCCGCATCTTCCCGGTGGGATCGCCGCTGGAGAGTGAGCTGCTCGAAAAGGTTGCCCAGGCCCTGCCGGAGCGTGGGGCGTCTTCCGGCAAGCGCCGGACCTGACAGGAAACCGGGTGAACGCCCGACGTTCACTGTTCCACGTCATTTCGAGCTTATCGAGAAATCTCTCGCCGCAGCGACGTGAAAGGGCCGACGGGATTGCCGCTACGCATTCGACGTTCGCCCGACTCCGTCAGCGGTAATTGACGTATTGAAGCGCAACCGGGAAGTCCGACGAATTCAACAGTTGCATCACGGCCTGCAGGTCGTCCCGGCTCTTGGCCTGAACGCGCACCGTATCGCCCTGGATTTGCGGCGTGACCTTCTTGAACTCATCGCGAATCGTCCTGGATATCCTCTTCGCGATGTCGTCCGGGATACCGTCCTTCAGCGTGGCCACTTGTCGCGACCGTCCGCCAGACGCTTCCTCCTCGGTCTGGTAGTCGAGGATTTTCAGGGAAAGTTTCCGCCCCAGGATTTTCGACTCCAGGATATCCTTGACGGCGGAGAGGCTGTACTCCGACGCCGTATTGATCGTAATGTCCTTCTCGGTGAGGGTAAGCTCGGTCTTGGTATCCTTGAGGTCGTAACGCGTCTGGATTTCGCGCTGCGCCTGGTCCACCGCGTTCTTGAGTTCCTGCTGGTCGAACTTCGAGACGATGTCGAACGATGATGATGCAGCCATATTCGTGCCTCCGATGACGATTCGCGCCAAACGGCTGATTCTACCAGAAGACGCGTTCAGGACCGGATTTCCCTGTCTTCCCAGCCTCAGCCATTGACCCCGATAGTCCGGTCAGGATATTCCCGGATGACCTCGTTCCGCCGAGACCCGCCGCGACTGGCGTTGGCCGTTTCCGACCGGATCCGGTCGGTGCCGCTGTTCTACAAGGTGCTGATCGCCAACGTCGCGATCGTACTGTTCGGCGCCTTCGCGGGAACCTACGTCACGGCCACAACGTTTCGTGACGCCAACGGGCCATCGCGGTTCGAGCTGATCCTGATCTTCGTGGCGATCGGCGTGGCCCTGAGCGTGACCGTCAATTACCTGGTCCTGCGAGCCGCGTTCGAACCGTTGGACAGCCTGGAGCGGCTGGCCGATTCCGTTCGTGAAGGCGATCTCTCCGCCAGGGCGAGCCCGCTCTCCAGCGACCCGCAGCTGGCCCGTTTGGTGGACACGTTCAATGGAACGCTCGACGAGCTCGAACGCGGGCAGGACCGGCTCCGGGAACTGACGACCCAGGTCATCGAGGCTCAGGAAGCCGAACGTCAACGCATTGCGCGGGAACTCCACGACGACACGGCCCAGATCCTGTTCGCCCAGTTGTTGCGGGTATCTGCCCTGAAGGCATCCCCGCACGAGGCGGTCCGCACGACGGCCGAGAGCCTGGAAACGCTCACCGTCGAAGCGATCGAAGGCGTGCGTCGCCTGGCCCTGGAACTGAGGCCGCCGGCGCTCGACGACCTGGGCGTGCGCGAGGCGCTCGGCGACCTGGCCCAGCGCTTCTCCGAAAACTCTGGCGTCGAGGTCGAGCTGGTGGTCACCGGCAGCCGGGACCGGCTGGCCCCGGAGGCCGAGCTGGTGCTGTACCGCGTGGCGCAGGAAGCGATGACCAACGTGGTCAAGCACGCCAAAGCCTCGTCGGCGCGCATCACCCTGGCCCGCTGGCCGGACCGGGTGGACCTCACCGTGGACGACAATGGCACGGGGTTCGACCCGTCCGTCGATCGACCCAGGGACAGCACGGGACTTGGTCTGGGATTGTTCGGGATGGAAGAGCGGGTATTGCTGGTCGGGGGCTCGCTCGCCATCCGGACCTTGGCGCCAACCGGCACGCGGGTTGCCGTATCGCTGCCGTTGGCAATCCACGAACCCGTCCGACCCTTCGAGAACTCGACAGGAAGGCCAGGCGCCTGATGCAACCTGAAACCGGCAGCCCGCGGATTCGCGTCGTGCTCGCGGACGATCACGGCATCGTCCGGGCGGGGCTGCGCGCCCTGCTCGAAACCCAACCGGATATGGAGGTGGTGGCCGAAGCGGAGGACGGGCCCGGCGCGATCCAGGCCGCACGTGATCACGAACCTACGGTGCTCGTAGCCGACCTGTCGATGCCGGGAGGAGGACTCGAGGCGATCCGGGAAATCACCGCACTCCAGCTCAAGAGCCGCGTCCTGGTGCTCACCGTCCACGCCGAGGAGCGCTACCTCCTACCGGTTCTGGAGGCCGGCGGTTCCGGGTACGTGCGCAAGTCCAGCGCCCACACCGATCTCCTGGATGCGATCCGGACGGTTGCGCGCGGCGAGGTCTTCCTCGATCCGGCCGCCACGAAGACGCTGCTTCGCGGCTACCTGGGGCGCGTCAAGACCGGCGACGAACTGGATCTTGGCGAAGTGCTCTCCGACCGGGAACGGGAAGTGGTCCGGCTCACCGCTGAGGGACACACCGCCCAACAGGCAGCCGATATCCTGTCGCTGTCCCCCAAGACGGTCGAAACCTATCGCCATCGCGCCATGCAAAAACTGGGCCTCGCGAACCGGGCCGAACTCGTGCGCTATGCGTTGCGGGCGGGATTGCTTTCGGAAAGCGGCACAGCCTGATGTCAGGAAAATCCTTACGTATGTAAGGAAAAATTCGCATCGGATCGCTGGAAATTCGCGAACGGCGCCCGGCAGGTCGGTCGCCAGTGCTCGCTTACAATGAGGGCACGTCAGGGGAGGGAATCGACCGATGGAATCGGCTCGAGCCCGAGTATGACGAAGCCCGCCGCCTTGCGCCACCGCTTTTCGGCAGAGCGTGGCAATCATTCACGAACGCCTTCACGAAAGGCTGGCTACTCCATGTCCACTGAAATGGTCAAGCGATCGGTCCATCCCGGTTGGCTGATGAACGACACGGTCCTCGCAGTCGAATCGCACGAGGACGAGGACGCCCTTCGGTTCGACGCCTTCATGCAGTTGCTCCGGACCGCGGGGGCCCTCGATCGCGCGGCGACCGACGCGCTGTCCGATCTCGACCTGACCGCCGGCGCTTTCGGGGCGCTGGTCGAACTTGGGGTCGTCGGCTCGACCGGCGTCGCCCCGTCGGAACTTGCCCGTCGCCTGGCCGTGGCGCGGCGCACGGCCACGCTCTACGTCGACATTCTGGCTCGCCACGGCTGGGCCCAGCGCGAGGCGCACCCCGAGGATCGGAGGATGGTCCTCGCGAGCCTGACTCCTGACGGCATAGCCTTGCTCGCTGATCTGGGTGAGGCCTACAAGCGTCGTCTGTCTCAGTTGCTTGGAGAGATTACCCCACTCCAGGCCGAGCGCCTCCGCCAACTCCTGGCGATCGTTCCAACCGACGGTGGCCACTCGAAGCCACACTGACGAAACACCAAAATGACCGGCAGTGAAAACGGGTCGCCCCTAGAGGGCGACCCGTTTTTTGGGTTCGCCCGTTGGCCGTTCCGCGGCGCATCAACGAGCGAACTGGGCCGGTACTACTGGCCGATCGTCCCTTGAAGGAGCATCACCGTGCGACCCGGAACGTCGATCTCGGTCAACTCGTCGAACTCGCCGTCCGTCGCTCCGGAGGCAACGTCCGTGTTGAGGACGATGCGCCATGCGTTTTCGTTGTCGTCGCGCTCCACCGCCGGCAGGCAAAAGGTGATCGGTCCTTCGCCCGCGTGGAAAATCATGAACAGCGCCGGCGTCGCGATCGAGGCGCCCAGCGCATCCGACTCGTCGATCGCGTTGCCAGCCAACCGCATGCCGATCGTGGAGCCCCCCGCCGCCCAATCGGCGTCGGTCATGTCCTTGCCGTCGGCCCGGATCCAGGAGATGTCCTTGGTGGTCGCGCTCGACGTGTCTGGCCGGCCACGGAAGAACCGACGCCTCCGCAGGATCGGGTAGGTCCGGCGGATTTCCGCCAGGCGGGCGACGTAATCGATCATCGCCTTACCGTCGGCGTCGTGGTCCCAGGTGAACCAGCTCAGTTCGTTGTCCTGGCAGTAGGCGTTGTTGTTGCCCTGCTGCGTGCGGTTGAATTCGTCTCCCCCAAGGATCATCGGCACACCCTGGGACAGCATCAGGGTGGCGAGCAGGTTGCGCTGTTGTCGGGCCCGCAAGGCGCAGATCGCGGGATCATCGGTAGCGCCTTCATGCCCGTAGTTGGCGGAGAGGTTGTGACCGTGGCCATCGGCGCCGCCTTCGCCGTTCGCTTCGTTGTGCTTCTTTGCGTACGACACCAGGTCGGCCAGCGTGAACCCGTCGTGGGTGGTGATGAGGTTGATGCTGGACCGGGGGCCGCGCCCCGACGCCTCGTAGAGATCGGATGACCCGGTGAAGCGGTAGCCCATCTCGGCGAGCGCCTGGCTGTCGGCCTGCCAGAAGGCGCGCGTGGCGTCCCGGAACTTGTCGTTCCATTCCGACCAGAGAACGGGGAATCCGCCTACCTGGTAGCCGCCTTCACCGACATCCCACGGTTCGGCGATCATCTTGACCTGGGCAAGCACCGGATCCTGATGGACCGCGTCGAAGAACCCGCCCCAGGCGTCGAAATCGTAGTGCTCGCGACCGATCGTGGTGGCCAGGTCGAAGCGAAAGCCGTCGACGTGCATTTCCTGCACCCAGTAGCGCAAGCTGTCGAGGATGAGCGTCAACACCTGCGGGTGGGCCGCCTTGATCGAATTGCCGGTACCCGTGAAATCGAGATAGTACTCCGGCTTGCCCGGCAGCAGGTGGTAATAGTTGGTGTTGTCCATGCCGCGGAAGGAGAGCGTGGGCCCGAGGTGATTGCCCTCGCAGGTGTGGTTGTAGACCACATCCAGGATCACTTCGATCCCTTCCGCGTGCAGGGCCTTGACCATCTGCTTGAACTCGATGACTTCCCGACCCCCTGAACCGGTTGCGTACTGCGCGTGGGGCGCGAAGAACCCCAACGTGCTGTAGCCCCAGTAGTTGACCAGACCCTGCTTGACCAGGAACTGGTCATCGACGTGAGCGTGAACCGGCAACAGCTCGATCGCCGTTACCCCGATCCGCTTGAGGTGCGCGATGACGCTGGGATGGGCGACGCCGAGATAGGTGCCGCGCTGATGTTCCGGCACGTCGGGGTGGAGCATCGTCAGGCCCTTGACGTGCGCTTCATAGATCACCGATTCCACCCACGGCGTGTGCGGGTGACGGTCGTCGCCCCACACGAACGCAGGATTGATCACCACCGATTTGGGAACGCTCGCGTCGTTCGGGATGTCGCTGATCGCCAGATCGTCTTCGGGGTCCGTCTGGTCATAGGCGTACATCGCCGGTCCCCAGGCGACATCGCCGCTGATCGCGCGCGCGTAAGGATCGACCAGCAACTTGGCGGGATTGAATCGGAGGCCGGTTTCGGGTCGGTAGGGACCGTGGGCGCGGATGGCATATCGCACGCCAGGATCGATGCCCTGGACCCAGCCGTGCCACACGAAGTTGGTCCGCTCGGGCAACGCGAAGATGGCCGATGGCTTGTCATCGCCGTTCTCGAAGAAACAGATGTCGATCGAGGTGGCGTGCTGGGAAAAAACGGCGAAGTTGGTGCCGTCACCTTGCCATTGGGCGCCCAGCGGGTACGGGGAGCCGGGGCGAAGACTCCGTTCCGGATTCAGTTCGACCATGTAACGCCACGGCTCCTTGCTCTTCCCGAACGGGTTCGTCTGGACCGGGCGCCGGTTTAGCTGGACGGTCCGGCTGGAGGCGTGATCTCAAGGCTGGGCGATTCTTCGAGCAAGTGGACCTGGATGAGCTCGAACATGTCGTGATTTTCCAGGAATTGCTCCTGGACGACCTGGGCGGCGGTCGCCGCATCGTCGACATCAACTTCCGTCGTGTGCTCTTCTCCGCCGATCTGATACCGCACTTCGTATTTCATGACGCTCTCTCTTCATGGCAGTTGGGGACGCGGATTAGCCACATCGACCCAAAGGTTCGCTTGTGCTGGCTCGTGAGAACGAGGGCGGGCCGCCTCGCGAACGGCCGCATCGTCTATCGCTATCTTACGATGCCGCGACAACTGACTGTTCCTGGTCCCGCCGGAGACGCCGCGCCTCTGGCCCGGTCGAGAGCATTGTGGAACGACGCTGAAAGATGACAGAGGCGACGGTGTCCCCATCCGGCGCGGGCGTTGTACCATCTGGACAACAGCGGCATCCGACCGGAATCGACCCGTTGTCCGACCTACCGAAAGGAGCCTTCCTCCGTGACCCAGGCAACCACGGAAGCGCCCAGCAGCATCCTCATCGAAGATGTGCGCCCGCAGGTGGAGGGCGGCCGATACCCGATCAAGCGCGAGGTCGGCGACCGGATCGAGGTCAGCGCCGACATCTTCCGGGAGGGTCACGACGCCATCGCCGCCGTGCTCCAATTCCGCACGATCGACGAGACGGAGTGGCGGGAAACGGACATGGCGTTCGTGGACAACGATCGCTGGGCCGCCAGCTTCGTGGTCGATGTGAACACCACGTATCTCTACCGGGTGGAAGCGTTTCCGGATTACGTCAATTCCTGGCGGCACGAGATCGGCAAAAAGCTCGGCGCCGGCCTGGATGTCGCCAGCGAACTGCTCGAAGGCCTGCACCTGCACGAGTCGGTCGCCGCCCGCGTCGCCGGTGACGATCTCGCCGTCCTGACCACCGCCCTGGAACGGGCGCGAGCTGCCAGCACCCATTCGGAGGCCGTCGCCGCCCTGGGCGCCGAGCCGGTCGGTCGGGCC